>NZ_JANQCY010000012.1:0-47389 GCF_024723595.1 Campylobacter sp. LMG 7929
TTGTATTTTTGTCTGTATTTCCCCAATGCAACAAAATGTGTCTATCAAAAGGCACATCATCGTTGTAGATATTTACAACGCTATCATCATCGTTTAAAACCTTAACTCCTGCTACTACCCTTTTACCTTTATCATTAAAACTAGATAGCGCATGTCTTTTTAGATTATAAACTCCAGCAGGAACTCTTAAGTCTTTTTCTCTTTCAACACCTTCTTTATCTTCTTCCAAAGAAAAACACTCAAAAAGAATATTTTCTTTTTCATCTAAAACTTTAAACTCTCCTATGACACAAGTATTTCTTAAATACTTTCTAGTTAATTTTAATTTCATTTATTCTCCTTTTGGTGTAATTAAAAACAAATTTGCATATCTCCCATAATCTTTATAAAGATTGTTTTCATCATTGTTTGTATTTGTTTGATTATTGAACTCAGCTTGAGTTGCATTTTCAAAAACATATCCAGCGTGATTTTCATTTTCTTTGGCAGTACCAAAAGGTGCTAGAGTATTTATTTGAAATTCTTTAAACTCAACAAGTTCTTCGTTTTGTTCTAAAGTGGTATTTAAATCAAGAGTAGCTATTTCTGACAATGTTTTAAGACTTTTTCTAATTAAGATAGTAGCTTCTCCTATTTTAAGATTTTTAATCATGTTTTGACCATAGCTTCCAGTTCCTCTAAGAAAAAATTTAGTAGGAAATTCTTTAGTAAAAAGCTCTATAGTAATTTTATTTCCGCTACTATTCCACAATGGATGTGTCATACCACCGTTAATATCAGCAACTTCTTCATTAGAAAAACTATAATTTTGCTTTAGAGCATTTGTAATACAATGATATCTTTCATCTGCATAAATGTTTGTTGTACCTATAGTGCCTAATATTTCATCATCTTCTAAAACATAATCATCGCTTAAGCCTTCTCTAGCCTGTGTTGCTTCTTGCACTCCACTTTTAATACCGCCTAAGCCGTTTTTCTTTATGACAAATTTCCCTTTAGTTAGTCCTTTTTGTATCAAAGTAGTTCTAGCCCAACCACTACCTTCAAAGTAAAATAATACATCACTAATACATCCACCATATTGTCCTGCTATTTTTTCTATATCAAAACTAAATAATAAACTTTTTCTAAAAGATATTTCATCTTTACTAAGCAAATCCATCCAAACACTATCTTGTTCTTTTTTGTCTATACAAACAAATAAAGTTGATTTTTCTTTGTTGCAATAATTATACAAAGTACCTATTTGTGCTTTTATATCAGGACTTGGAAGATTAGTGCTTGTTATAATAGAACCTGCTTGATTACTAAGTCCTAATTCATCTACAACTTCTTTTACTATGGGCTTTAGCTCTTCTTTAGATATACTATCACCTTTATCTCCTTTTTCACCTTTGGCTCCTTGCTCCCCTGCTTCGCCTTTGTCTCCTTTTTCACCCTTTAAAGAAGCTAAAAACTCATCTTCGCTTTTTCCTGCATTACCTTCTTTGTTAAGCCAAATTTCATAAGCACTTTTTCCATCTTCTCCTTTGGCTCCACTATCGCCTTTTAAACTTTGAAGTTGCTCAGGCGTAAAATCTTCATAAGTAAATGCATCGCCTTTTTCGCCTTTATAATTGCCATTTTCTAAAATTTCTAATATATTTTTTTTAACTTGCTCATCATCTAATTTCACTCCATTTTTATAAAGCTCTTTTAAAACTTTCAAACTCTCATCAAAATCTTTATTTAGTTCTTTTGTGTTTTTGCTAATTTCTTCTAATATATTGTGCATTTAAATTCCTTTCAAAAAACATTTAACCACATGGAATGTATTACACGCATGATAAAAAATAAAAGTCTTTACTTTAGAGCAACCAAGCTCACTCATAGCTTCTTTTAAAACTTTATCTGCTAGCTTATAATCATCTTTTGAATATGCTTTTTGGCATAAATAATCATGCACAATTGCTGCGCTAAAGTACTCACTTTTATATGGAGGATAAATACTCCAAAAAATGCGTGGCACTGAAGCACCATCACTAATAAAGCCTTTTGGCACGATAAAATTTAAACCACACAAACTAACTTCAAATTCTTTTACAACTTCAAATCTATCTTTACCAAAAGGCTTAACTATAACCCTTTTAAGTGTTTTTCTTATCATCTTGCCTACCCTTTTCTTCTTCTTTTATATAAGTATTTGTTTTTAAAAAACCGCTTGAAAAATTCTTTATTTTCTCAACTGCAATATTGTAAATATCTACTTCAGCTATTGCTTTTCTTGTTTTTATACATTGAATATTAATCATTACAGAAAGGATTTCTCCTAAAATCAAGAAGCTAAAACTATAATCTACAAAATAATATAAAGCATCTATTTGCTTTGCACCCAAAGCAAACATAAAAGGTATTCCTAGCATTAAAAACTTTGACAAAAGATCAGAAAAGGTATAAGCCTTAACACTTTCATTTAAGGCTAAAGTTCTGCAAAAACCTACTATTGCTGAAAATATAAAAATAACAAACAAAGTAAAAGCTTGAGCTTCTTTAATACCAGTATATGCTAAAAACTGAAAGAAAAAAGCTAAGATAAAAGAACCTCCAAATAAAGCTATATTGGCTGAATTTTCTAAATGCGACATATTAATCCTCCCAAACAATAGCTTCTAAATCTTGTTCAGATTCAGCTTGTTCTATTCTTTCTTTTAATGCATTTGCTTTAAAGATAATTTCTTGGGTATGATAAGCTACACTTGAAGCAAATTTTAAAAAATCTTGTGGTGTAAAAGTTACTTTTTCATCATTTATATCAATCCAAATGATTTCAGAGATTGAGTTAGTTCCACTTTGCATATCAAGCATTAAATTAGTTGCAGCTCCAATGATATTTTGTTTGTCTTCTTTTCTTGTTTGAAAAGTATGCTCATTATAAATAAGTCCGCCTTCTAAAGTCTCATCTCTTTTAGCTCTTATTTCATCAAGCTTAATTGTTTTTAGTTCTTCTAAGCTTTTTTGGCGTACTTCGTATTTTATATGAAAGATATTACTTAGCTCATCAAATTCTTCTTTTCTAACAAGCTCTTGGCTTTTTTCATCAAAACTTGGCAATTCTTGTTCACTCACTCTAGCAAAACCAAGAGCTTTAAGCTCATCATCATTTAATTTACTTAAAAAATAAGTATCTTCCCCTTCTAATTCTTCCTCATCTACTTTAATAATAACTTTTTTTAAATACACATCTTCATTAAAAAAAGCCTTATCATCTATCTTGTAAAACATCTTTCCTCCTTAGTTATAATAAAATGTCAAGTTTCCACGACATTGCAAATTACAATCGCTAGTATTCCACCCTGCTTGTGCGTTGTGACTACCTGTTTGATATGAAGAAAATCTAATTTTATTTGAGTTTATAGCGCCAAATTTTATTTTTGCTTTCACTGGTATTTTTTTATTAGCTGTGTATGATCTTGATGGACCATAAAAACGATGCGAATTAGTATAATTATTCCAAGTTATATCAATAGAATTTGCTGAAGTTTTATTATTCATGTTGTTTGCAGTCCAAACTTCTCCTACAACTAAAACTTCTTTATTTGCTAAATTAGCAGGCACAACATATTCATTAGGTCTTACTAGATTATTTAAACTAAACATATAATTATAATTAGCCACGCCTCCGCCAAGTTCTGGAGGTAAATTAACTTGAAATGTTAAATTTGCAAGCATTAGAGTATTCATATTAAGACCTTACTAATCTGATGTTATTTGCTGCTATGCAAAAATAAGCAAAGGTCTCAGTTCCACTAAAACCACTTTGTGCTATTCTAAATTTAAATGGTGCTTTAAAAGATTTTATGTTTTGACAATTATTTATGGTTATGGTTCCACTTTTACCTGCCCCGCCCCAATTAGCTATGCCCAACTCTGTATTTGCATTTGCTGTTAAAATAAAATGTTGAGCTTGTCTTAAGTCTATGTTTGTTGAACCTACTGTTCCTAAATTTTTAATACCACCGCCATAATCTACATACCACTTTCTAGCTAAATGATTATCAGCTGTTGGATTAACTGCACAATTTGGAATAAACTTAAAAGTAGTATTTCCATTTAAATTAGTAGCTCCATTTGCCGTTAAAGCACCACTTAAAGTTATATTTCCGTTTATTGTCTTGTTTCCTTCTATAGAAACTTTTGTTTTCAAAGCCTCATCTAACATTTTTTTATTTACAAGTCTTTTTTCTTCTAATATAGCTTCCAATTCCTCTTTTTTTTCATCTAAATCTTTTTTAATTTGACTAATCTCTTCTTCAAGTCTTGCTTTTTCTTCTTCTAAAGAAGATACATCGCCAGGTGGAACTTTGTTAAGTTCTTCTTGAATTTGATTTTTTATATTTTCTAATTCATCTTTTTTATTATTTAATTCTTGTTCCTTTTCTAATACTTCATTCTCATGTTTTTCTTGAACATCATCTTTATTTTGCAAATCACCAAGCAAAGAAAGTATATATTTAATATTTTCATCTTTTTGATCAACCCAAATATATGGCTCTATCTTTAAATCATGCTTTAAAATCCAAGCATTATCATCTGTTGTTCTTATATGTATAAAATACTCTCCGGTGCTTTGTTTTTTCCAAATATCACCCAAGTTAGCCTCACTTGGTTCTTCTTCGCTGGTGTGAGTTGGAATATAAACACTTGGATTTTCAGGACTTGTCCAAGTTTTACCGCTACTAGTTTGTACATATACAAAATATTCTCCGGTGCTTTGTTTTTTCCAAATATCACCCAAGTTAGCCTCACTTGGTTCTTCTTCGCTGATAAAAGCAGGTTTTAATTCTTTTGGCAAAGCAGGATTAACCCAAGCTTTATTATCTAAAACTTTCTCACAAACATAAATCTCCCCTTGCATAATGTTTTCATCATCAAGAGGTTTAAACCAAACACTTCCTTCTTTTTTTTGACTTGGTGGTGTTTTTTGAATAAAGTTTATTGTCGGATTTTGTAAAAATTGCAATATTTGTGCTGTTGATTTTTTAAACCATATTTGGTTTAATTTAGGATTAACCGGCTCATTATCACTACTTGCAAAATCAAAAGGATAAACCACTTGCTTATAAAGTTCTTCAAGAATTTCAAGCTTTTCTTTGCTTAAAGCTTCATAAGAAGCTATAGCTTCTTTTACCTTTTCTTCAAATTTATCAATATGTTCTAATATATGTTCATCTATTTTTTCTTTGCTATTGTACAAGTATTCTCTTATAGCTATGATATCTTTACTTGCTTGTTCTAAAATTGTATAAAGCATAAGAGGTGTAGGCTTTTGATTCATTATTCTTCTCCTTTAAAAATTTGATTTATTTCATTTTGCATATTAAGCAGATCTAATAAGTCTTTTAAAATTTTTATAGTATGTTTAGTATCTTCTTTGTTGTTTAAAACTTCAATGATTAATTGCTCATTGTTAGGTATTTCTTTTTGGCTAAGCTTTATCATATTGCTTTCCCATAAAAAACGCTCAATAGAAATATTATGAGCTAAAGATTGACTTAAAGCAGTGTAATCAGCCCCTAAGCAATTATCATTTATTCTTTCTATAATTTCAAAACCCTTTTCATCTATCAAACTTAGCAATTCTTCTGTTTTATTTTGTGTATGCAAAAATAAGGCTTGCTCTAATTCTTTTGCATATTTTAAGAGTTTTAGTTTTTCTTCATTTGCTTCTAAATCAATCTCTTCTAGTTTTAAGTTTATAAAAGACACCAATTCATCTGATTTTTGAGAAATAAATTCACTAAGCTCATTAATTTCTTTTGACAAGCTATTTAATTCTTTTCCAAAAGGGTTTAAAGATCTTACAAAGGCATCTGCTTGCTTATCAAAATCTATAGGATTTTCTAAATCTGGTGGTGATGGTAATTGACTGATTTTAGTTGTAATCATCTATTTTTCTCGCTTTTATTTTTAAAAATCTTTTACTCATACCCTCATCTTGTATGCTTAAAATTTCATATCTACCACCTTCAAACTCGATCAGATAAGACATGTCAAGCTCTAAAAATCTAACTTCGAACTCGCAAAAAGAAGTTTTGTTTGTTATGTTGCCTTGTTCTTTATTTTCAACGATTAAATTTTTACAACTTGCAAATATTTCTTTTATAAAAACTACCTCATCATAATCTAGCTCTTGAAATTCATTTTTACTTTGCATTTTTTTATATATTTTTAAACGATGTTTAAGTTCTTTTGCTTTCATTTAAAAACCTTAGAAGAAGGATATTTTATATCTATTGATAAGAGCTTTACTTATATTAGGAAAACTTGTGTTTTCAAAAGCGTGCAAACAATAGTTTTTAAGCCAAAGTTTTATATCTTCTGGAAGCTCTTCATAACCTAAATTAACAATCATTCTTCCACTACCTTCACAATACAAAACATTGGAATTTGTTTTAAATTCTGCTTTGAATTGCGCATTCTCTAAAGAATTAAATGGGGCTAACACAACTCTTTCATTGAAAAAAGATATTTCATAATTATTCTTAACCAATATGCGATTAGTTCTGTTTTCAAATTCTGTTATGGCAGCTTTTAAAGACTGCTTTATGCTTTCATCAAAAACTTCACTATCTATTCTTAGAAATTCTCTTAATTCTTTTATGTTTATAAGAGTTTTTTCAGGTGCATTTAATTCTTTAATAATCATTTTTTGCCCTTACCTTTTTGTTTTTGCTGAGCTTCATCTACTTGTTCATCTACTTGTTCATCTACTTGTTCATCTACTTGTTCATCTACTTGTTCATCTACTTGTTCATCTACTTGTTCATCTACTTGTTCATCTACTTGCTCTTGATCTATAAGTATCTTTACAATATTTCTCTTTTGAAGTCGTAGAGCTTCTTTATCATTAAGCTCTACCACATCACCTTTTCTATAAAAAACATCACCACTTAAACAAAATAAAAATTCAACTTTTTTCATGACTTATACTTTAAGAAGGAGTTACTATTTTACAAACTGCTTCATCTGTGATTAATTTAGCATCAAGTCTTGATCTAACTTTAATTCCAACTAAATCATTTTGAGCATACAATTCATTTAATCTCGTAAAACTCATAGTTTCTCTATCCCAAATTTCATAAAAACTAAAATCACCGAAGATAGCAGGAATTTTATTAGCACCAAAACCATCTAATGAAGAACAATAGATTACTTTTTTACCTAAAATAGTGTCATATCCACCAGAACTAAGCGCTGGCATCCATAAAGGTCTACCATCTCCATCGACTAATTTATAAAGAGCTTTCATAAAATCATCCCCAACAAGCCAACATGCATTAGATCTATATGCACTTTTTAATGTAAAAAATGCATCAATTACATCATTGCTTGTAATGCCACTGTTACTTGCTAATTCATATTTTGTTTTTGTATTTACAATACCTGTTGGTTTTTTATTTCCATCGCCTTTTATAAATGCTTCTTCCTCTGCTTGTGCAATTTTTTCAGCACTCTTTCTAATTAAAAAACTTTCTAAATTTGAGATATTATCATTTAGTAATTCTTCACTAATTTTAATAATACCTCCCAATTTGTATGCTCCAATAGTTAATTTTGAAAAAGAAGCACTTGCCTCATTAAAACTAGCCATTTCATCAATCCAACCAAAACCACTTATATCTTCAAGTATAGGTATATCTTGATTTGTGGATGATTTTTGCACAGTAGCTATTTTCCTAATTACACTAAGATCTGTCAATTTTGATCTAATTTTTGATTGTAATGTTGTAGGAACTAAAACACCGCCTTTATCACCTGAAGCTTCGTTTAATGCATCTCTTTGCAAAGATGTGTCTATAACTCCACTTCTTAAGTATTTAACAAAAGATCTCATAGAGTCTCTTTCTTCTTCTTTTTGTGGATGTGGATTTTGTTCTAATCTTATACTTGTAACTTCATTTAAAAATTTTTCTCTTTTTTGCTCTTCTTCAAGTCTTAAAAGCTCACTGCGTTTGCTTTCAAAATCTTTAAGCATTTCATTATATTTTTGTTCTTCATCTGTGCTAAATGCTCTTTTTTCATTTTTTGCTTTATTAGAAAGCTCTAACATCTGCTTATGTAAAGCACCTATTTCTTCTCTTATTTTTTGCATTATCTCTCCTTTAAAGTGTTTTAATCATAAGCTCTAGCTCGCGTTCTCTTGCTTGGGCTAAAGCTTTAGCTTCTTTTTGTGTTTGCTCATCAAAAAAGCGTTTTTTTGCATTTTTATCTGCACCTTTCCAAACAGCACTAAGTTCAAAAATTTCAAACTCATTTACAAGTACTTTCTTGGGATTGCTGTCTTTATCTATAGTTTGTTTTAAGATTTTATATCCGATAGATACATCACTTAAAATTCCATCTTTGTATTTTTTAAAAATATTTTGACTTCTCTCATCTTTTGCAAAAATACAGTCACAAACTAATTCGTTATTTTCAACTCTTATATTCTCAATTTTTGCTATAGCATTATCTACGCTCGGATTATGGTCTGTAAAAAGCGTTCTTAATTCGTTATATCTTGCACCGGAGATATCTAATTCCTCAAGGTATTCACCCATATCCCAATCCCAACGCTTACAAGCATTAGAATTTGAAATCATGACAAAACTTAATATATTATTATCACTGTCTATATTTCTTATTTTTGCAGTATCTGATCTAACAAAGTTCATATTTTTCCTTAAAATATGTTTTGTATAGATTTTATAAATTTTTTGAGGCGTTTAAATGCGTGTTAGCTTGATATAAAAATTTTATATCAAACCTTGTATATTTAATTTAATTTGTAAAAAGTCATAGTCTTCAATAGGAGCTGAATAATCTTTTAAAATACCAAAAGTGGTCAGTTTTTTAAACCCATTTTCACTTTCATCTGCAATAAATAGTGTCTTTTTATTATAAATGCTTTCAATTAAATCATCATAGTAATCAAAATGAGCTTTTTCTAAGGCAACTATAAATTCTAAAAATTTCGCTTTTTTACCATCTACTACAGTAGTATGTCCCCATTCATTTGTGTTTGTTTTAGAATAATTAAGATAAGTAAGATTAGCAGGGTGTATAGTAATACCTAATTTTTCTTTTTTACCCAAAAGTATATGTCCAACATTAGCAATATCATTTAGAGCATAGAATGTTATTTTTATTTTAGAATTAATGGGATATTTAAAAAATATAAAATCATCTTTGTTGATTTTAAATCTACCAAAAAAATATTCCCACCATGTGCGAGATTTTCTGTAAAATAGTGATTTTTCATAAATAACCCTTTTATCCAATGTTTGTATTTTAATCTTGGATAAATTGGCATTTAATACAGCTAAGGCATCAAAACTTTCTTTAACATCTATAATAACACTCCAAGTTTTATTGTCTTTACTTTGCGTATTTACCTCATCATCAAAACATGCATTTTCATTTGTAGGACGCATTTTTACCCATTTATCGAAATAAACATCTGGTTCTTCATGTTTGTCTTCATCGCTAGCACTTTTATAAATATATCCCTTAAAAGAAACCTCATCGTTGATCTTATATGTTTTATCTTTATCCCAAATAGCTGTATTATCTTTGCTTATGGTATTTTGCTCTATGATAAACTCCAAAGGTCTTACTATAATCATTTCTCAATCCTTTCTACAATTTCTCTTGTTTGTTTTGTAAGAATTGACATATCCATACAAAGTCTTTTAATGCCTTTATCTACATTGTCTACTTTTGTAATTAATCCATCAAATTTAGAATTTAATTGCTTAAAGCCATTATCTATACCTTTAGAAAGAGCTGCTTCTAATCTTTCAAATATATTAGAAACATCAACCTTTAATCCCTTACCATCTTTTAACGGAATAACTGCCTCAGGATATCCATTTTCTCCTATAATAGCATTTGTTTTTTGTGTTATTATTCCACCATCTGCAAAAGCGAGCGCTTTTTTATTAGGGTTTTTTATTTCTTGATTTAATTCACTATCTACTTTATTAGAATTGTTTTGATATGCAAGCAAAGCATATTTTAAATTTTCTATAGCAGCCACACTTAAAGTACTACCATTTTTTAATTCTTTAATCATACCTTCTAAGTATTTTGCTATAGGTGAATCTTTTCCAAGATACTTAATCATTTCCTGAACTTCTTTTTGGCTTTGCTCTAAAAGAGTTTCTCTATATTTTTTTAATTCTTCTAAAGTCATAGAAGATGTATCTTTTATAGTTTCTTGAAGTTTTTCATTTAATTTTTCATTTTCTAATGTGATTTTGGCAATCTCATCTTGTATTGTATTTAAATCAGCTTCACCTCCTAAATCCTTCATATCATTAGCCATTTTTAACATTTGAAATTGATATTCTTCATAAGATGATGAATTTCTTAAGTCATTTGCTTTGGCACTTGCTGCCTGCTTTAGTTCTTCAAAGGAAGATGAATTAAAATTATTATTTTTAAAATCATCGCTAGCTTTTTTTAGTAATTTTTCATAGTTTTTACTTATCATTTGAGGTGTTTGAATAGTTTGCTTAATCAAATTATCACTAAAGCTAGCAAGAGATGATAAAATATTTTTTTGATTGTTTAAATTTTCTAAAAGTTTATTGTTTTCATTAATTTTAATTTTGGCATATTCTTTTGAATTCTCATCTTCATATGCTTTTATAAGCTCATCAACTTTAGCTAACTCATTCAAATGCTCTGATGAAAAAACTAAACCACCTTGCTCTTTCATTATTTGTTCAAAGGAAGTGATAATGGCTATTAATTGTTTTCTAAGTTCAGTATTACCAGTGCTTAAAAAATCATTTATTCCTTCATATCCAAGCTCTAACAACTTATCATTAGCACTAAAAATATCTTTAAAAATATCTTGTTCTTCTTTACTTAGATCATCTTTTAATCCACCCATTATAGTAGCATACTGATTAAGCAAATCATTAACTTTAAAAACACTAGTATCCAATCCATTAACACCTGCAAAACTTTGATTTATCTGCATTAATTCACTTGTTTTATTAATAATGGCTTGCAAGATGTTATTTACTTGCTCATTTGCACTTGCTAAAGCTTGTAATAATTGCTCCCAAGCTTCTACATTTTCAGTTGAGAAATCATTTCTTAAGCTTTCATTATAAGCCTCATTAAGTTTATCTAGTGAAATTTGTGAAATATTTTTAAATTCATCTTCTTTTAACCCTAAGATATCAAAACCACCACTTACATTTCTAATGGCAGTTTTTAGTGCATACATGGTATCATCTAGAGTAATTTTTGCCACCTTCACAGGATCATTTTTATATATTTGACTTAAAATATTACTTTGCATACTCATAAACTGACCAAATTGCTTAGAAAGTTGCTGTGCATAAGATATATTTGCTTCTTTAGCAGCTTGCTGTATGGCTTTGATTTGTTCGTTAATTAATTCATTATCATCAGTATTTAAAAAACTTTTTAATAAAGCATTTGGAACGGCTGTATCTATAAGAGAATTGCCACTATATTTCCCTGCGTTTATTTCGTATTTGTCTAAATTTGCCCCTAACCTTTCTAATAATGCATATTGATTATCCAAAAATAGATTAAGTTCTTTTATCTTTCTATCATTTATATTTTGATATTCAGTCCAACTTTTTTTACTAAACCACCCTTTCTTTTGATAATCAATATAGCTTTGCAAATTTCCTTGTGAAAAATGATCTTTAAAATTTATATCTTGCCAAAGTCTTAGACCACTTCCGGTAGCTTTAGTTTTTCCAAAAATTCCACCTATAACACTACCTAAAAGACCACCTACCAAAGTACCTATACCAGGTGCTATTAAAGAACCCAAAACTCCTCCTATAGCACCACCACTTCCAGCATGAGTATCAGCTTTAAATAACATATCTCCAAGCTTTCCTATACCATAACCCAAAAGACCACCACTTAATGCATTAGTAGCTAAACCACCAACAAAACCCAAAGTAGAACCAATACCACCGGCTAAAGCTCCATTTATACCGCCAATACCTAAAGAACTCCATAAAGCACCAGAACTAAAAGAAGTTAAAGCAGTCCCTCCAAAAAAACTACCAAGATATGCACTTCCTAAACTTAAAATATTGCTTCCTAGTGTTCCTATATTTTTTATTAAATTAGAAAAATTTTGAAACACAGAAGTAAAACTATCACCAATACTGCTAAAATTAAAACTACCAAAACTTTGTATTTTTTCAAATGTAGAGCCACTTAAAATACCTTCTAATGCATTAAATCCACTTAGCACATTAGATACACCATTTAACACATCTTGTCCTTTTTTAACCTCTCCATTAGAAGATATAATAACTTCTTTACCATCTATAACACCGGTAAAATTTCCATTATTATCTTTTTTTAAACCTAAATCTTGAGAAATTAAACTAACATTTTGATAAGAATTGTTCGCACCCATTAATGAATTTGTAAAAATGCTTGATATTGATCCGCTAATAGAACTAATAGCAGGTGATAGCATATCCATAGCTAAGGATTTGCCTAAACCTATGAATAATTCTTTTAAATTTTTTATTTTTCCTTCTATAAAATCAAAAAAACGACTTTCTATGGTTCTTTGCATATTTGCTATCATCTTAAGATAATCATTTTCTACATTTTTAAATGTTTTTGATGCATTTTTTTCTACATTTAGAAAAGCTTCTTTTTGCGTCTTTATAAGTTTTTGGAGATCTTCTTTATCTAAAATATCTACAAATTTCTCTCTTAATTCTATTTCTTTCAAAGCCCAAGCTTCTTGTTTTTTACCAACACTTTCATAAAATTCAAGCATTAAACTCTTATAGGATTGAAATTCTTTTTCACTCTCTTTTAAATCAAGATCTATAATCATTTCTTCTTTAGCTTTTTGTATAGTTTTACTATCAAAACCTATTTCTTTGAAATGTTTTAATTTTTCATTGATAGATTCCAAGCTTTTTTCATACTCACTCATAGTGATTTGTGAAAGTTCTTTGAGTGCTTGATTTTGCTCTTTTATGATTTGAGTATGCTTTTCTTGAGCAAGTTTTGCTTTTTCTTCTTGATCTAGTATTCTTTTAACCTCATCAGCTTTAACAGCATGAGCTAATGCATTAGATATAATGTTTACCTGCTCTACCAAAGCATTATTTTGCTCCCAATTATTAATACTGACAAGTTCTAATAATTTTTTATTTAAATCATCTAAAGCTTTGTTTGTTTTTTCTAACTCTTGGCTTTCTATTTTTGGAATTTGAATTTTTGTTATTAATTCAACTGCATCCTTTAACTCCTTATTGAGCTTTTCTACACTCTTTAGTTTTACCTCCTCTTTTGCATTTTGCTTAATTTTATCATCTAAAAATGCTATTTTTTGAGCAATATTTGCTATCTCTCTTGCATCTTCAACACTTTGTTCTCTAATAGCCCCCATAAAAGAAAAATCTATTTTTTGTAGATAAGAGATTGCTTTTTTATAATCATCTCCTATGATTTCAAATGAATATTCTTTTAAAAAATTTCCTATTGTGTTTTGAAAGCTTCCAATATCTGATATACTTTCCAACTCTTTTTCTAATTGCTCTTTTTGTTTTTTCAAATCTTCTATATCTAAAATTTCAATTTTTCTTTTAAAAGAAGAATTTAACTTTTCTGTTTTCTCATACGCTTTATCTAAAGCATCTTCTATAGCAAACAACCTTTCTATTAAAACTAAAGGTATAGCATTCTTGGCAACATTTGATAACGCTTTAAATCCCCTAGATAAAACAATAGTTCTTTTATTTATTTCATTTATACTTTGAGTATTAGAAAGCAACCCGACTCTTTGTAGATATAAAGCATTTTTAGTATCTAGTATCGAAGCTTTTAGTTCTAAAAATCCTTTAGATAAAATCGGAGCTATTTTAGAGTATGCCTTTAAGCTAGCAAAAGCCAAAGAAACATTAATAAGTATAGGTGTTAAACTCTGAAAAGTTTTAATAAAACTAGAAATACTATCTTTATTTTCTTCCATGTAAATATTTAGCTTTAACAAGCTTTCATTTACACTTTCAAATATAGGCTTACTCAGCTCTCTTTTTAATTTATCTATATTTGACTTTAGAAGTCTAACATTATCTTCATATCCTCCAAGAGCTAGCTGAGCAACCTTAACATTTTCACTTGTTTTTTGAATAATTAAATTATATAGATTACCACTTGCATTAGCTTCTTTAATAGCTTCGTTAGTAAGTCCGATTTGTTTTAAAAACCTACCAAGATCAGAACTTGATAATACAGCTCCATCTCCAAGACCATCTATTGTCATTTTCAGCTGTTCTACTCCAAGACCTGATATTTTAAGAGTTTGCATTAAATTTTCAAAAGATTTTATACTTTCATCAAAATTCATATTTTTTGAAGCACCTGCATAAAAACTAGAAAAAATATCCGCTAAATCTGATACAGCATATCCTGACTTAGCAGATAAATTATTAAACTGCTCTAGTGTTTTAGCGCTTTGTTTTAATGACAATTGATATTTTTCTTGTATATTTAGTGTCTTACCAAAAGATGTAACATTGGATGAATTTACAGCTATTAAGGAAGCTATATTTTTCTTTGTTTTTTCATATTGAGCATTTAATTCTATAAAAGATTTGGCATAATTACTCACGCTATCAAACATAGCTTTATAACCATGATAGCTTTGCACAAAATGTGCATTCATATCTAGTATCGCTTTAGATAGACCCAAAAAGCTTTCTTTGGTATCTTTTGTTTTTTGATTTAGATTAACAAAGCTTTGGTTTAACTTATTAACACTAACCACTCCTTTATTTGTATCAACACTTATACCAACTTTTACATTTTTTGCCACTTTAATTTCCTTTTATATATAATTTAGCTAGAATGAAAACAAAAAAAGGTATTAGAATGTTTTTTTACTCTTATGAGCCACTTACTTTTATAACTTTGCTGTTTTTGCTTGTGGTGTTTTTTATGGCTAAAACTAAGAGTAAAAAAGAATTTCAAGAAAAGATTATTGATGAAGAACTTGCTAGCTTTACTAAAGCTGTTGATATTTTTCTTAAAGAAAACAAACCACAAAAAGCTCTGCTTAGTGCAAAAGCTATGCAATTTGGTATAAAAAACAATCTTTTTAATCACGATATAAAAGTTCAGTTTTGTCAAATTTTGCAAGAAAACCCAAATGAAAAAGAATTTATCGTGGAGATTGATCATAGTTTATTATCCTAAAAGTTCTAAAAAATCTAAACCTAATTTTTTTAAATCTATATTTTGATTTGTATTAGCACTTTGCTTAATTGATGGCTTCAAATGCTCACTTAGTAAAAAATCTTCACATTTGTTTTTAACTCCCATAAAAGATGCAATCATACTAAGCAAAATACTAATTTGTATTTCATTTCTATCGCAAGCTAAAGGCTCATTAGACAAAAACTCCATCCACTCATTAAATTCTGCCTGGGTAATGCTTTGTTCTAGTTCGCCTATTGTTTTTCCTAATGCAAGGGCTAGGCGATATTTTAATCGCCCTTGCTCTCTTGCTTTGGGACTTCTACACTAAAGGTTAAAATTTCATCAGCTATTTTAGAAATAACAGCAAGTGCGGCTTGATTAAGCTGTGTAATTTCTTTTTTGCTTAATCTTGGCTCTACAAGTCCTTTTAAGACAACTTCGGTTCTAAAATTAGAGTTGTTGCTTATGGCTTCTATATTGATTTCATTAATATCATCACCATCTTTACTATCTTTTTTAAACTCTATTTTATGATTTTTCATAAGCTCATATTGTTCTAACATAGAAAGTTGTTTTATGGTTATTTTTTCATCAATGCCATCAATATTAATTTCCTTTGTTTTAAGAGAATTGTTTTGTAAAAAATCTTTTAAATTCATTTTTTTCTTCCTTTTTGTGTAAATTTGTTAATGTTGAATTCTTCTTCAGTGGCAGATGAAGCCACACCACTGCTTCCATCGCATGTGTATTTTTTTCTTATATCTTTATTTGCTGGATATGTAAGAGATAAAGGATTTGGATAAAAATAAATTGTCTTGCCTTTTAATTCTTCATAAGTTTGACCTTGAGTTGGCTCATTTTTGATTTCATGAATGATGTTTTCATCATCTTCTTTTACCCATTTATCCTCATGTTCTTGCTCACTATCTATAAATTCTTTACTTTCATTAAAAATCTGCTTATTAGCATATGGACACACACCTCTAATGCTATCAAAGATATATACAAGTCTTTCATCATTAGTTTGTGGCGTTTTTAGTGTGCTTGGATTTGGATAGTAATAGATCGTTTTTGATTTTTTATCCGCATAAACATCACCTACATTTAACGCATCGCTAGTATGCTCTATATTATCTCCTTCTTCAAATCTAAAAGGAGTGATGTCTTTTGCTTCTCCTATTTTTTCTGCTGTAATATTTGCGCTAAATTTATTATTAGCTTCGCTGGTAACTTCAAAACCCGTTATTTTCATTTTGATTTTTAAAGTTGTTTTTCTTTCATCATTAACCTCAACAATAATAAAAACTTCTTCATTTTCTTCAAAAGCCTTTTCAAGATAATTTACACCTTCAAAATCTTGCGTTTTTCCATCTTTTACAAATTTATAAAGCAAAGACATATTCACAGTGGCACTTGTTTTTTTACCTACTGCATTTATTTCTTCATAATCTCTGTCATTAATTGGGCTTAATTTTTGACTTTCCCTACTTCCTCCTTTAAGTCCTGAAATGCTAGTTAAAAAACCTGCTTGTACTGGTGTAGATCCGGCTGTTTCCATAGCACGAGATAAAACTAATACTCTAAGACCTTGAACATCTGGTGCTTCTGAAATTATTTTTTCTTTTGGCATTGGTTCTCCTTGCAATAAAATACAAATAGATTTTAAGAAAACTTTGAGGCGTTAGAAAGCGTATTAAAATTTAAAAGTTAAAAACACATTACTGTAATAAAAACCATTTTCTTCATCTTCTCCGGCTATGAGTATATCTGTTGGCTTTTTATCTATACTAAACAATAAATTTTCCAAATCTTCTTTTATATTTCTTAACTTTTGATACTTTTTACTATATATGGTAAGGGATATTTCTATTTCTTTTACTAATAATTTATTATCAATACTTAAAACTATTTCTTCATTGCTTATTTCATAAACTATAAAATTTTCTTTACTTTCTATAGTTGCTTTTATAGGATAAACATCTAGTTTTAATTCATTTTCTAAATTTTGTAGAAAGCGGACTAAAAATTCTTTGTACATTTTCATTTAAAACCCTAATTTTTTTAATTCTTTTTCTAATTCGTTTTGAACTAAAATATCTGCCTTTGGTTCTATTTTTTTTGTAGCATTTTCCATAGTTTTATATCCTTTTACAAAACTTGTTTTACCTTTTTTGTTTTTTCCTCCTCTATGCCAAAATCCATGCTCTAAAAAATGTGCATAATAAGCACTAGAAAAATACTCTATTTTATTTTTCTTTTCATTCTTTTTCTCTAAAGTCCATTTTTTAAAACCTTTTAGTTTTTCATATCTTTTTTGGCTTACTTTTTTCTTTTTAAATATAACAGCAGCTGCCCTATAAACACCTTTTTCTAAATTTCTACTTGTAACAGCCCTAACACTTGATCTTAAAAGACCACTTTCTTTAGGTGCTGTTTTTTTATAAACCTTAGCTATTTCCTTGCTTACACTCATAGCGCCTTTTCTAGCAGCTTTTGATAATGATGAATTACTCAGTGTGTTTAAATCTTTCATTAATTCTACAAGACCTTCTACTTCTATTTCTCCCAAACCCCATCCTTTAATGCATTTAACTTTCCTAAATTTAATGCTATAAGATGTTCATTTCCATTGCTAATTGGGTTCATCTCCTCTAATGCCCTAACCTCATTAATACTCATAACTCCATTGTTTAAAGCTTTTGTATAGCTTTCCCATCTTGAAGCACTATCAGCTCTTAAAATAGCATTGATATTAAATTTAAAATAATATTTTCCCCATTCGCTTTTAGTAAGCAAAAAGCGATTAAATGCTTGTTCTATTTTTGTAGTAAGAGGCGTGATTGTTTGAACCATGTAGTTTGTTTCTTGTTGTTCTATGTTAGAAAATGTTGCTCTAGAAAGATCTCCTAGCTTATGCGGGGGTATGTTAAATAATCTTGCAATTTCTATAATCTGAAATTGTTTGCTTTCTATAAATTGACTATCTTTATTTGCGCTTGTAGTTTGAGTAAATGTAGAGCCACTTTCTAAAATGGATATGTTGTAAGCTTTCTTTTGACTATAGTTTTCTTTAAATGATTTTTTCAATCTATCATATGCTTGATCACTAAGCTCATTTGGAACAGTAATAACACCACTTGTAAAAGCACCATTTTGAAAAAAGCTAAGCCCATGTTGTTCTATGGCTGTAGCTAACTTTGCTGTGGTTTTACTTTTTCTTAAAGGTGCTATTCCATTGACACCATCTTTTGTGTGATATGGAACATTGACTATTTCATCATAGCTTAAAACAACACTGCCATTGCTAGAGTATGCACTATAAAAGTATTTTCCACTTTGTTTAAACAATGAAATATCTTTGTTTTCTATAAGTTCTATGGAGCAAATTTGCCCATTTCTTTTTCGCATAGGATATAAAAAACCATTTCCATAAATAAGCATTTGCACCATAAAAGCTTCTATAAGTGTAAATGGTGTCATGGTTTCATTTGGTGCAATTTTTATAAGATCAAACAAAGGATGATTAGTGGCTAACATAGAGCCATTTTTTTCTTTTTTGTATAGATTTAATGGCAAAGAAGCTATAGTTTCGCTTATATTTGATATAGCTGCAATTACAGCAGAAAGCTCATCAGAATTTACCTTTTCTCCTGAAAGGAACTCTAAGGTATGATAATCTTGATTTCTTTTTTGTGTTTTAAAAAATGATTTTATTTTATCTAGCATTCAAAGCCTCGTTTTTTTAAGTATTTTAAAAAAACTTTGAGGCGTTAGAATGCGTATTTGGTATAAAAATAAAAAATAATTTTGATAATATATGGTAAATATTTTATAGGAATATACAATGAATAAGATTGATAATATTGCAAATTTTTTAGATAACAACTCTAAAAAATGTTTAGCTATAAATGGGTCTTGGGGCATAGGTAAAACTTATTTATGGAAACAAGTTGAAAATAAACTTTCTGAAATAAATGCAGATAAAAAGATTGTTTATATAGATCTTTTTGGTAAAGAAAGTTATAAGCAAATATTAGAAGAGATAGTTTTTAAATTATATGGAACTTATAATTCTATTACAGAAAAAGCTTCCAATATTGTAAGCAAGCTTATAGAAAAAGCAAGTTATGAGTTTATAAAAATAGAACCTAATGCTATTTTTTCTTTTGCTAAAAAAGATGATTTTAATAATATTATTGTGTGTTTTGACAACATAGAAAGAAGATCTGATAATCTATCTTTGAAAGAAATTTTAGGACTTGTAAATTTACTTAAAGAAGAAAAAGAATGTAATGTTGTTGTTATTTTTCACGAGAAAGAACTAAAAGAACAAGATGATAATTTGACTGAAAATAATAAAGAAGAAGAGACTGAACAAGATTTTAATAGTTGGTATCAAAAAGCTAAAGAAGGACAAGTCAAACAATATAATAGTAAAAACTGGTATCAAATATACAAAGAAAAGGTTATTGATTGTGAAATAACGATAAAAAACAATGATGAAGTAGCAAAGGCAATCATAAAAGATAGAATAAATAAATATACTAAAATTACAGATGAGATAAGAAATATTATTGAAAATATTATTTTCGAAAGATATAAAGAACAATGCAATGGAAATCTAAGATTATTATATCACGTATTAGAACACATAGATTATTTTAACAAGCATTGTTTTTTATTGTTTTGCAAGTATGAAAATAAAAAAACATTTTCAGATGCTCTAAAATTAAGTTATAAATCATTAATATCTAAAACTAAAAAATATCTTTCTATTAAAATAGAAGAAAATGATTTATCTTCAAGCTACCATCTTTACGAAAAATACCTAAAAAATATGTTTTATTTAAGTAAAGAAGAAAAATACCAACTAAGACGCGATTTTTATCAAACTTTAAAAATTGATCTTTATTATAAACTTCAAAACTGCAAGATAGAATATTTGGTAGGTAATTTAAGTGATAAACAATTTGTAAAAGATATTGAAAATTCACTCCTAAAAATAGATTTTTATTCAAAAAATGGAATGACACACTATCCTTATGGTTTTTATCAAAACTTACTTTCAACTTACACACAAATTACAAAGAAAAAATTAAGCAACATAGAAGAAAAAATCAATCAGCACTATATAGAAGCTCTTGTTATGGAAGAATTAGAATTTGATTTTCGCGATGATTATAAATCAGATAAAGATTTTTTAAAATTATTAAAAGATGAAAAATGGAAGCGTTGTTATGAAGATACCAAAGAAAAATATAAAACAAGCAAGTATGAAAGTATTAATGCTTTTATTAATAGCTATGAGAACATAGAAAGTAGTTTTTATCCCGAAGCGATCAAGCAATATAATTTTTTTAAAAAAGAAGAATTAGTACAGCTATTTAAAAATAATAACAATTTTTGTAGGAAATTTTTTAATCATTTTTCTATGAATATGGTTGCAAGTCATAAATTTGATGATGATTTAAATAATAATTTATTTCAAGCTTATTTAGATTTTTTAGATTTAGATGAAAATAAAATAAAAAAAAGTGTTGTTTTAGAATATATAAATTCACAAAATAACGTATTAAGAAAGTTACTAATAGAAAATAATCACTAGCTTTCAAAATAAAATCTTTTCATTGCTTTTTTGCAATTTTTTATAAGGAGTATTATAAAAAGAATAAGTAACTATCATAAATGTTTTTATCAAAAACATTAAATAATAGAGTTTTGAAGCTTATAGAAATACATTTTCATCTTTCTCAATTCAAAACACCAAACATCCCAAAATGTCCCTTTTATCCCAAAAAAGTGATTAAATACTGTTTAAAAGATAGATGAATACGAGCTTTGATTTTAAATTTTATATCCCAAAAGTGTTTTTTACTCTCTAGGATAGTTACATTTTTACTTAAAGTATTCTTATGTTTTTTAACCATGTAACTATCCATATAAAACACTATATAATCATAGTTTAACCACTTTTTATACAAGAATAGTATGTAACTATCTATAACTTTGAGGTTTGGAGGATAGCTACATAGAAAACTTAAACATTTAGTAAGTTTTTGCAAGCTTGCAATAGACTAAGATTACTTCAATTTATTTAAAAATTATTTTTATTTTTTAACTTTGATAATAACTTTTGCCAATTGTAATATTTTTTTAAAAGATAAATATAAAGAGCGGTATATTAACTTTTATAGGAATACATAGCTATATTTATTTTAGACTTATAAATATAACTATATTAATTTTTAATTAAGTATGAGTTGTGTTTTTGCGTATAGATAATACATCTATTTCTTAATTTCAGAAGTTTTTGTAACCCCAAAGGATTATTTTTTTTGAAATCATTGCTATTTAAATAACAATCATATCTTTCCAAAATATCTTTTATCATATATGCAAAATGTTCCATTATAATATCTTCATCTAACCTATTATTTTCAATAGAAGTTTGAAGTGTTTCAAAATAATTCATCATCATTATAATTGATCTTTGTAGTTTTGAATTCTTTCTAATCTTTTTTAATATTGCTTTATCTCCTTTTTCTTTTTTTATATTTTGTTGCTTTCTTGTATAATCTCTTGCCTTTATAAAATGTTTTTCATCCCATTTGGATAATAACTGCATTGTTGAATTAAATTTATCCACTCTTGTTTTTTCAAAAATAGAATAAGCATTTAGTGCCAATGAGCTTGAAATTACATAAGCAGAAACAACAGATACAATAGCTTTAATTCTACTTTCTAAATCATCAACATATATAAAACATAAATATATTGCTATAAAAAACCCGATAGTCCATAGAAATAGGATAAAATATTTATTTTTTAATATTTTCATTAAAAATCCTTTGATATATAATTAAATTTCATTGAAATGATATATTAAATTTTTAATTTAGTCAATTTTAAAAGTTAAAGCTTTATTCTTTGACTTTAATTTCTAACACAAAATTAAGCATATTTTTATTTACAAACTTTTTAAGTTTGACTTAAAAATTAATCTTTCAAAATAAAATCTTTTCATTGCTTTTTGCAATTTTTTGTTAAATTCTTTTAAATTAAAATAAAAGGATTGATCATGCAAATGCAAGAAGTAATTGAGAAGTTAAAAGACATACTTGCAAGTGAAGGTAAGTGCGAATTAAAAACAAAAGATATAGCTAAAGAATTAGGTATCCATCCAGACACTTTTAATTCTATGAAATTTAGAAACTCCATTCCTTATGCACATATTTTAAATTTCTTAGAAAAAAGAAATATTAGTATTAATTACTTCTTTTATGGAAGCTCTCCAAAAGATCAATTAGAATGTGAATACAAATATAAAATTTTAAAACTATATAAAACCAATGCTAGTTTAGGTGGAGGTGGTATTAATGATATTTTAGATTTTGAAAACATATTAATAGATCAAAAGATATTAGATTTTTTTAAAACAAAAGATTGTGAGCTTATTACTTGCTATGGTGAGAGTATGGAGCCAATTATTAAAGATAAAAGTATTTGTGTAATAAATAGAAATAAAACTTTTAAAAACAGAAGCATTTGTGTAGTCAATACTAAAGATGGGCTTTTTATCAAACAAGTTTTAAAACAAGATAATGGAGTGATTTTACACTCTTTAAACCCTTTATATAAAGACATATTTTATAAAAATGGAGATTTTTTATTAGTTGGTGTGGTAGTTGGAGAGCTTTCTAAGATCTAACAGCACACAATAAGCTAAGCCAAGCTATTGTGTGCTTAATCAACAAAAGGAGAAAAAAATGAAAGAGATTAAAAACTATACTGATGAAGAATTAAAAGAAAAAATTATGCAGGATTTAGAGGATGAATTTAAAATTTTGTATAAAAGACTTTTAAAAGAAAAAGATTATCTAGCAAGAGATAATATCTTAGAGCTTATGACTATTTATAATATGGGAATATATTCTTATTCTATTGCAAAAATACTTGAAATAAATGAAGATAAAACCATTATACAAGTGCCTTTATTTGAAAGATATATAATCGGTAGAAAATTTGTAGTTCAATACAATGATAAAAAACAAAAATATGAATTAAAAAGCACTTTTTGTGAATTTTAAGGAGTAAAACTCCTTAAAAGTTCATTATTAAAACCTCCTTGCTTTCTTTTCTTTTTAAAATATTATTATTTAAAGAATATCTTACTTTGAGCTCCTTAAAATTAAAATCTTTATAAAGTTCTCTTACAAGCTCACAATCATTATAAGAAAGCATAAATTTGCCCTTGATGTTTTTTAATAACTCATTTAATAATTTATGCTCTTTTATTCCAAAACCATTAGTGTTTTTATAATAATTTTCAGTCCCCACATAAGGTGGATCTAAATAAAACAAAGCTTCATTGTAATCATATTCTTTTAAAATATATTCAAAGCTTTTATTCTCAATACTAGCATGTTTAAGCCTTTGCGTATGTAAGCTAAAATCTCTAAGCAATCTTTTTGGCGCTCTTTGTTTGCTCATAGCAAATTGACCCATGTTTGATCCAAAAGAAGTACTAATGAGATAAAAATAAAAAGCAGCTCTTTCTATATCATTCCTTGGTTTTAATTCTTTATTTTTTATCATTGCAAATATCTTTCTACTCACTAACATAGAATTAAGCACATTTGCTAAGCTTTGTGGTTTATTTCTAATACAAAGATGTAGATTAATAAGCTCGTTATTTATATCATTAATAACTTCTATTTTTGATGGGTTTTTTTGATAAAAAACGCTCAAAGCTCCGCCAAAAACTTCTATATAAGTTTTATGCTCTGGCATTAAAGCAATGATTTCTTTAGCTAAATAGTTTTTACCACCTACCCAAGCAAATGCAGCTTTTAATTTAGTTTGTGTAGGTTTAGTTTGTGTGCTAGTTTTTAGAAATTTGTTTATAGTGTTCATGACAAATTCCTTTTAAAATAAAATTTAATTAGCTAGCTTCTAAAAAGAAGGTTATAATGCTTTTGCTAGTTTTTAGAAAGGAGAGCTTATGGCTTTCCTAATGCTTACAAGCTCCTAATACCCCGTTTTTCATAAACACTTTCTTGAGGTTTTGCAAAGGTATTTTTAGTCGCTATGGCAGTTACTAAAGCTGAAATTGCATCTATTCTTTCACTTGATTTTTTCTTATCAGGTTTTATATTTTCTCTTGCATCTTTATCTATTACCAAATTATTATTACACCATCTAAAAATAGGATTTGCATTGTGGTTTATAGTTTGTTTTAATACTCTTATTTGATACTCTTTTAGCGGTTCGCTTATACTTGCAAAACCTTGTCTAATTTGTACGCATTCTAAGTTTTCTTCACTAAGTTTTTTGGCTACTTCAGTACTATTCCAAGGATCATAACCTATCATTTTGATATTAAGTGTTTTACTAAAACAAATAATATCTTCTATCAATATGTCATAATCTACACTATTACCTGGTGTTAAAGTCAGATATCCAAGCCTAGCCCATTCTAAATATGGAACCTTATCTCTTCTACTTCTTTGCTCAGCGCACAGTCTAGGTGCATAAAATTTAAAATCAACATGTAAAATTTTATCAATTTCACAGATTATAGCTAGTGCAGTCAAATCTGTCGTAGCTGAAAGATCTATTCCCATAAAAACATCAGAAGTTAAATTTATTTTTCCAAGATTACACTTCATAAAATCATCATCTTTTACAAAAGCACCAGCATTTGAAGTCCATATGTTTAAATGCTTTGTCTTAAAACTAACCTCATCGTTTGCATTTGATTTTGCTTTTTCAAAATATTCTCTTAATTTTTCTATCTTAACTCCATACCCTAAAGCAGGATTTACTTTAGCCCACACTTTTTCATCATGCCAATCATCATCTTCATTTGGTTCGTAAATTTTAGAGTATGTAGAAGGATCATTTATAATACCACAAGCAACCTTTTTACAATAATCATATTGTTTTTTCATCTCTGAATTTTGGTTATAACCTGCTGTCGATATTACTATACAAAGAGAATTAGAACGACTTGCCGTTCCTTCTTCTAAGACCTTGTATAATTTTCCATCTTTTGCAGCATGAAGCTCATCGTAAATAAAAACATAAGGTCTTAATCCATCTTTAGTTTCACTAGTAGCTGTCAAAACCTTTATAAAATCTTCAAACTTTGTATTTTTTTTACGAATTTCCCTATAAGTCTTATATTGATAGCACATATCATTCAAATGCTTTTCTTGACTTATCATAGATGAAGCTGCATTAAAAACTAACTTTGCTTGTTCAGTTTCATTTGCAGCACAATATATTTTCTTTCCTTTTTCTTTATCCACAAAAAGAAAGTAAAGCAAAATAGCTCCTATAAGCTCTGTTTTGCCGTTTTTTCGCGGAATAAATAATAATGCATAAGAATACCTCCTAGCATTTTTTTCTTTTGAATATGTAGCAATAATGTCTATTATAAACTCTATTTGAAAATTTAAAAGAGCAAATGGCTTTCCTGCTAATTCTCCATCGGTATGTTTTAATAAAGATACAAAAACAACTGCGTTTAAGGCTATTTTTTCATCTATATAAAATGGAGAATTTTGAAATTCTTCGTTTTTTATTTTGATATATTTTTTAGCATAATTTAAAATATCTTCTCTAGATCTTAACTTGATATCATTCATCTTCTTTCTCCAATAAAACATCAAAAGGAGAGCTTTCTTTTTTCTCTTTTGGATTTACTCTTGTTCTACTTGGAGCGCCTATGCCTAAAATTTTAGCCAAGCCTATTACATTTTTAGTTAGAGAGTTAAAAGCAACTAGCTCGGGAGTGATAATCTGCACTCCTTTATCACTTGTAGTGCAAAAACCTTTTTTCTCTACCTCTTTGCTTGAGCATTCTAGTAAAATAAGATTTTTAGCATATACTTTAATAATATCATCTTCAAGATCATCATAAATTCCTAAATTAATTAAGTCGTTTTTTACTTTTTGAGCCAATTCTTGCTCTATTATTTGAAAATTTAAGCTAATTTCACTTATTTCTTTGTCTTTAGCAATTTGCTTGTTTTTTGGTTTTTCTTTTATAATACTTTCATCTATAAAAAGTGCTATTTCATTTTGCTTTGAGTTATGGTGATTATCATCTTGTCTTCTTTTAGCTAACTTTAGTATTTCTTCTTTTGAGTAAGGTTTAGCTTTTCCTCTTAAAACCTTAACTCCATTTTTCTTTAAATATCTACTCAAATACTCTTTAGAATTAATATTTAGTATTTGCAAAACCTCATCACAACTTAAAAATTCTTTTTGCATTAACACCTTTCTTTTTAGTGATTTTATACAAAACATAAGGCGTTAAAGTGCGTATTAGTTAATTGGGCGTTAAATATAAGGAAAACATGCAAAAGAAATTAAAGCACAAGCCCTAATTATTCATATTTGAAACTTGGTATTTATTGGTTAATTAGTTAGTCAATTACACACGCAATAAAAAAAATAGCTCGCATTTTTTCGCGACTAGCCGGTCGGTGACCAGAATATCGATTTTATAGAGATTTAACCCCCTACCCCTTTTAATTCTTCTTTGGTTTTTTTATTGTGACAAGTCATACATAAGCTTTGCAAATTTGTTACATTTAGTTTTTCTCCACCTTGTCTTATAGGGATAACATGATCAACAATTTTTGCAAATCTTCCACATTTAAAACAAAATGGATTGTCATTAATAAAACTAGAACGTAATTTCTTCCACTCTACACTATGATAAAAACTAGAGCTATCTCTATCTCTTTTGAAAGCATCATAGTGTTTATTTTGATTTCTAACAGTTGTTATCTTACACTCAGAACACTTACTCAAATGCGAGAGTATCTTCTTTCCGCATTTGCAAAATTTATACGTATTCATCTTTTATAAAAACCTATTTCGGTTTTCTTTGTAAGCGATACTTTAAATTCATATTCAAAATCATCATAAGCCTTAATAGCATAACAACTATAACCAGCTTCAATTATCTTCACAAACCATTCAGGTAGCAAAATAAAGAAATTTCCACCAACTCTTTTAACTTTAAAACCACTTTTAATATCATTAACATTTCTATGAAAATTATCATATAATCCAAGATTATTTATAAAAATCTTTGCAGGTACAGCATTATTAATTATTTCATTTTTAAACATTTTTCTACTCTTATCAAATTAAAGCAAAAAAATAAGTGAAGTTCCTTATATTTTGTATTTTATCATAATTTCACACAAAAATAAAAAATACATAAGTTTGGAATGTTATTTGCTCTTACTAAGATACTAAATAGCAAAAAGTATTTATATCTTTTCTCCGCAATAAACAACCAAATAAAAGCTATTGCTCTTATTAAACATATGGCTTTTAATCGGAGCATTAGTCGACATCGTATTAATTTTAATCGGAAATATAAAAAATATACTAATATTGACTTTAATCGGATTAAAAGAAACCGTTGCTGTGCATATATTGAATTGTAAGGTAATGGGTTACTCAGTGGGTTACTAATAGAATAAAATATATCTAAAAATAGATATCAAATGAAATTTTTTAGTAGCTGACCTCGGGCACCATTACTTTTCAAAGTGTTTTCTAAAATTTTTAAAAAACTCAGGGAGCGGTTTTGGTAGCGGTTTTTTTCTCAAAAATTAATTTTTAATACTCCATATTAAAATAATATAATTTATCATTATAATCTAAAAAAAGAAATTGACTTTTATAAAAATATTTAAAAAAAGAATAAAATAAAAAATACATTTTACTTTTTTATATTCAATTGCTAATTCATTCTCTATTTCTTTTTTTTATTAAAAGAAGACAGTATAAACTAAATACATTATAATTTATTTATTTTATTCATAATGCTTAAAATTAGTTAAACCATTAAAACATATGAAATTTTATAATTATTAGTATTGGTAAAACAATGGTTTCTCGGCTTTTTCGGTTTTTTTGCTTTTAGGATTAAGCAAATATTATTTTATATACATCTTAATCTTTTTATCAAAAATATGAAAAAATTATTTTAATTTAAAATTATTATAAAATTATATTACTTAGTATTTTTAAGCTAGCGATTAGCTTAAGCTATGATCCTTTTTATATTTTATTAAATTACAAGGAGGTGATCATGATTGATATTAAAATAAAAATTAATCTAATTTTATCTTTTTTATTTTTTATAAAAATGAAATTTATTTTAGTTGGATCGCTAGCTTAAAAATACTCTCATTTTTTCTTAAAATATATCTTCATTTTATTAAAGTTATAAAAAAATATCCAAAAAAATACAAGCTAATTTTTTCAAAAAATCTTACTTTTTTTGTTTTGATAAAAAGTTTAGTAAAATGGAAATTTTAAGCTGTATTTTAAAGCTTTATTTTTGGAGTTTTATAGGTTAAAATTTATCAAAAAATAGCCCATTTTAAAACAATCACTACTCCATGCTAAGCAGATATGCCGTTTTCGTTACCTTTAATATAAAAAAGTATATATTTCGTATAAAATACTCTAATTTTTAAAATAATCACTACACCATGCTAAGCAGATATGCCATTTTCGTTACCTTTAGCTTAAAAAGTATATATTTCGTATATTTTGATAAATTTTTGGTGTATTTTTTATAGATATTTATAAAATTTGTCATTTTTGTAAAAAATAATCGTACACCTATACATTACTTCGTAAGTATATATTATATGTTTTCGTTACCTTTAGTGTTTTTTTGAGATTTTTTTGAGATTTTTTTGAGATTTGCTGTGTTTTTTTAAAAAATGAAAATGTTATGATTTTGTAATTTTTGTATGATAAAATATTATAAATTTTTGTTAAAAAAGGCAAGTTATTCTGTGTTTAAAAATATATTTTTCAAAAAAACTGTATCTGCTGATAATCCTAAAGATGAGATAAAACTAGATGAAACTCCTACACAATACAAAAGTGATAGATTAGAAAAAATAATTCACACTTGGGTAGTAAATTGCACTAAATATTCTTTAAAAAATCCTTATGATACAAGACGCATTAACAGAAAAAATGGCTGTATCAAATTCGTCTTAAGAATCTTTAAAGAAACTAAAAATGAAGGTGCTTTAATTGGCATTAGCTCTTCGCTTTATGATAAATATAAAAATCTCTATAAATCAAAACTTGCTAGAGTAAAGCAATCAAGTAAAATAAAAAGCTTACAAGAAAAATATCCTGATTTAGATATTATCAATGCTTATAAATATGCCATATTAAGCAATAAATGTGCTTTATTAAATGAAGATGTTAAAGACTTTGAAAATATTATAAAGATTTTATTGCAATTAAATACCGCCAAATATAAACAAAAATAAGCTTAAAATCAAAAATCTACTATAAAGTAATATCAACCTAGCATTAAATAATTAAAATCGATTTATGAGCTTGTTTTGTGTTATAATTTATTTTGCATAGATTTTATTAATCAATAGTTTTATTTTTTATAGGTAAAAGAGTTTTAAATATAGATAGAATATTAGAAAATAATTTAACTAATGCACTTAACGAACTTCAACAAACATTATCTAATTCTTATTTAGAATTGTATTCTTGCACTACAAACAAACACCTTCAATTGGTTTTTTCATCTTTACATAATAACATCATAGAGTGTTTTAAAAAAATGAACGAACGTCTTCCATCTACCGAAAAAAGCAATAAACATTATTTGTCCGACTATAGTAAAAAGTTAAAAACCAATATAGAGTTAGCTTTGCACTTACAGAAAGAATTTAAAAACAGTGAGTTATCTTTTGAGATAGATAAATATTATTACAATATTTTTAAACAGTGCTTAGATTTTCTAGAAAATAGTGGAGGTAGTGAGATTCCTTTAGGAATGAAAAAAATAACTATTTATGAAAAAATATCTATTTTTATTTTGTCAAATAAAATAAATATTCCAAACATACTCAGAAGTTGCACTTTAACTCCTATTGGTAGTGGATATTATGCTAATGTGTATAAATATTACGATGATTTTTATCAATGTCATTTTGCACTAAAGAGACTAAATAAGGCTACCAACAATAAAGAATTTATTAGATTTATTAAAGAGTATGAAATAATGAGAAGTGTTAACAATCCTTATATTCTAAAAGTATATTCTATGGGTGAAAAAAGAAGGAATATATTATGGAGTATGCTGATTTCACTTTAGAAAATTATATAAAAAATTATAACCAAAAGCTTTCAAACAATGAAAGAATTTCCTTAGGTTGTCAAGTGCTCAGAGGAATTGAAATTCTATGGAATAATAATATATTACATAGAGACATTAGTTTTAATAATATCTTACTGAAGTTATATGATAATATTTATCCTGTGATAAAAATTTCTGATTTTGGATTAGCAAAAGAAATTAATAGCGATTCAATAAGTATTGATACGGAAATAAAAGGGAGTTTAAATGATTTTTCTACTTTGAAAATTAAAGGTTTTAATGAGTATAACATTGAAGATGAGCTTTATGCGTTAACTCAAGTCTTGTATTTTATAGCTACAGGTAAAGAGAATGTAAAAAAAGCAAATTGTGATTTTTTAAAAAAAGGAATTGGTGAAGACAAGGAAAATAGATACAAAAAGCTAGAGGACTTAAAAGTGGATTTTATTTCTCTTTTAAAAGCAAGATAACTAGGTTAAACTAGTTATCTTGGATAGTATTAATTAATTCTTGTGTCATTTCAATAACATCTTGTGATTTATTGTGTTTTAAAATATAAACTCCATCTTCATCTTCTTTTTCTAAAACAAAATCACTATTTATATTTTCTATAATAAATTTATCATTCAATTTTAAAAGCCACCCATTTTTATTACATGATATTATTTCTATTTTATCAGCAATTTTAATATATTCAGATCTTTGTTCATCTTCTATCAAATGGATATTACTTATTTCAGATAATATTTTTACATAAGTATTTACATATTTGCTACCCATTGTTTCACCATACATCTTATCTATATTAAAATTTTCTTCATCATACCAAACAAAATAATTTTTTTCCCTTTTTTCTGTATTGTTAAATATTTTATCTCCATATTTAATGAAATAATAAACCCAACTGGTATAGTTTATATTACTTTTGTTATTGAGATAATCCGAAACTAACTGCTCTAATATTTCATTTGAATCATAATCTAAAAACTCATCCTTAATAGATTTATATTTTTTAAAGAACTGATAAAATAAGTTAAGGTAGTCTATGCAATCTTCCATATCATTTTGATTATTCTTGGTTAATAAAATTTCCCATTTATCATCAACACCAAAGTAATATTTTAAACCAGAGCCAGCAAAACCAATATATTTTACATAGTCATCTATAGTTAGCAAAGACCTAATAATTAAATGAGTTTGACTATTAAAAATTTCATCAATATTATCACTTGTAAATTTTAACAATTCTTTATCTTCAAACAAAAAGAAAGATAGATCTCCACAAATATATTTATAATCTTCTAATTGTTGAATGGTGTATTTTAAATTATTGTCATTTTGTATATATTTTGCTTTATATACTTCTTGATCTAATGAATCTTTGCTTATATCTGTATTTGTTAATTTTACTTCATTATTGATTAGATAGGTATATATATTTTCTTTTGCATTAACTAAAGACATATTTAATATATAATGTAATTTTTCATAAGATAAAGTAGCAGTATAATCTATTTTACCTTGCTTTAAAGCTCTAATTCTCTGAATTAAATTTCTTACAATTCTAAGTTTATCTAATAAATTTACAACATTAATATTACTTTCATTTTCTACAAAATTACTAATAATGATGAATAATAATATTTTTTGCTGTAAATTAATCAGATTACCCTTATCATTATTAATTACTTTTATTAATAAATCTGGATATTTATCAAATAAAGCTAATTTATTTTTTTCAAAATTAACCGAAAGGTTTTCCTTGTTAAAATTAGCTATATTTTCTAAGTATTTAATAGCTTTAAAGAAGAAATCAATATTTTCATCATCAAAATACACATTTTCAATCAACTTACTAATGTTTTTTTTCATATTTTCAAAATCAATAACTGTTGTTTTTTCTTTATTTTTTACATGAAGCATTTCACTGATAAAATAAAAAAAATTCATAAAAGCATCATCTATCAAATGGTGCTTATTTTTAAAGCCTAATCTCCAAAACAAATCTGTCCACTCGCCATCAATATTTTTTATAAAATATTCTTTGAAGAGATTTTTCTTATTGCTAATTAGAAATTTTTCAAATTCTGCTTTAAAAATTTCAAAATCTGTTAATTTTTTACCTCTAGCATTCATTTTTATATACAAATCATCATCTAAATTAAAATTCTCTAGTTTAATAAAATGAAATTTAAGTAATTCTAATTTATCAAAGAATTCTTCGTTGTTAAATTTTTTATGTATATCATCTATCATTGCTAGCATAGATTTAATAGTAGGATCATTATCCCAAAAATATAAAAACCAACTGCTGTTTTTAATTTTTTCAGATAATTTATCACCATCTTCAAAAGTATTAAATTCTTCTTGTATTAATTTTTGACAAAACTCTCTTGAACTAGCTCTAGTTTCATAAGTAAATTTTTTTAAAAAATCTATTTCTTTATCTTCCTTTTTTCCGAAGTACCAATAAAGTAAAAAAATAGTAGTCAGTCTTTGTTGCCCATCAAGCGGCAAAAAAACATCATTTTTAACACTTCCATAAATAAAATCTAAACGCATTTCTTTATTGTTGTTCAAGTGTGCAAGAATATTGTCTAAAAATTTATCCCTGATAACACTAGCCTCAATTCTTCCTTGCGCATAATCTCTCTGTATAATAGGAATTTCAATTTTATATTCTTCAATTAATTTTTTAAAATTGGTAATATTTTTAAGCATTGTTATTCTCCATTTTTTATAAAAACATTGATTTTTTCTTCAATAGCTTTTAAATACGAATCTTGATCACTACTAGTCCAAAAATAAATATTTTTTATATCATCAAATTTTTCACTATAATACTTCATAAACACATTTTTAGTGCATAAAGGGATGAATTTTCCATTTTTTTCATCTTCTTTTAATTTATTTCTTTTAATAGCAAATATATGATTGCTAAGCTTACTATTTGTATCAAGCGAAAGCAAAGTCAAATTAGCTATACTATGTTTATCTTCAGGACTAAAATATTCAAAAACATCGTTAGTTATATCAGCAAATTTTTTATCATCAATGTTTTCATTTATATTATCAATAAGTTTTTTTAATAATGAAGTTGTTTGCTCATTCGAATTATCATCTTGAAGTAATTTTAAAATATCAATAATTTCTTTCATCCATTGTTTTTTTTCATCTTTGCTTTTTATGGTAAATCTGCTTTGAGGATTTATGTGTTCTAAGCTCCATTTTTCTGATATAAATTTATCAAATGAAAATCTTATATCACTCTCTAAATATGTAGCTATGTTAAATAGCAATAATATCTTCTTTATCTCATTTTTATTATCTTCATAGCTCATTTCCTTTATTTCACTTATATTTTTTACATTTACACGCTTACTAATTTGCTCCTCTATAAATAGCACAAAATCCTCTTTGCTCTTTTTTGAAGATTCTTTATAAAGACTAACTAGTGATTTTTCGCTTTCTTTGTTTTCTAAAACATTTAAATAGCCTATTAAATGATATAACTTATGATTTTCATACCAATATTTAAATGTTAAAAATATTTTTTTAACTTCTAACCAAATTTCATCTAAAACTTTAAGCTTATTATCGCCTTTAAGTTTATCAGCAAAAAATCTATAAATCACATAAGAGTCTTCATATTTTTCATCTTTTTTTATTTTGTAGTAAGTTTTAAACAAAAGCTCTATTCTTGCTGGATAATCTTCATCGCTAGTTAAAAATCTCCAAAATTCATTGTTTTGTAAGGCATATTCCATTTCATCCCATTCTTTAGAAATTTCAATTTGTCTTAAATCAACTTCTTCTTTTTTAAAGTTATTACTATTTAAAAATAAGGCTTTGATTAATTCGGCATTAGTTAATGGAATTTTTCCGCTATTTATTCTTGAGAATACTTCCCTTTCATCTTCATTATCTTCTATTTCATGCCATATAATTCTCACATTTTTTGCTATATTATTTTGTGATGTTAAAATTCTAAAAAATTCTTGCCTTCTGTTGTTATTTTCACTAAACCATTTTTCAATATATTCATAAGCCTTGCTCATATAATAAAAATCAATATTTGATTCTTTTTCATTTGTTTTGTATTTTTCTTGTATATTTTTTAAAAAATCTTTACTATCTTTTCTAGTTTCATATTCTATTTCAAATGATTCATATCTACTATCATCCATATATAATTTAAAATGAGAAAGAATCATATATATAGTAGTAAGTCTTTGTTGTCCATCAACTAATTTATATTTTTTCTCATCTTGTTCGTATTTTTTTACAATAATCGGCTGTAAGCAATAAAAACTATCTTTCTTATCATCCTCTTTTTCACAAAAATTCCATATATCTTCTAATAAATCTCTAACTTGTGTTTTATCCCATCTATAACCCCTTTGATAAGATGGAATTACAAAATTCAACCCAAATAAATCATTTATTGATTTAATATCACTCATTATCTTCTCCAAATATCTTTTTTTCATTTTGTTCTATAAAATCTAAAATGTGCATAATTTCACCTAAATTATTAAGTTCCATTTTAGATATTTTTTTATCATATTCTTCTTTTACTCTTTTTTTGATCTCAAAGAACACTTTTTCATATTCTTCTTTAGGTATTTTTTTATCACTATATAAACAAAATCCTAATTCTAGTGTATATAAATCTTTATTTTCATTTCTGACCTGATTATAACATTCTAGATTAAAATTATCTATTTCTTTTCGTATAGTTTTAGAAACAATATGACCTAATAATCCCAAAAAATACCTTGTACAATAATACTTATCATTTATGTTTTTATTTTTTAAATTAGCTATAAATTCTGATATTTTCGGATTAAAATCATCTTCTAATTTTATTTTTTTATTAATCAGTATTTTAAAAACATCATAAAACATATTTGAATACCGCAAAACTAATGTATCGTTATTACCTAATTTGCCACTTAAAAACGCATTTATATATTTTTTAATAATATTAGCTATATTAGAAAAATCTAAATTTTTATTTTTTTGGTATTGATTAGATAAAAAATAGTTCATGCTATCATATTGGTTAATTCCTAATAAATTGTTTTCCAATTTTTCATTAAAACTATCTATGATTAATTCAAAATTTTCTTGAGCTAAATCTACCCAAGAACTAATTACTAAAAAACTATCGAATAATTGACTATACTTAGTTGCAATAAATCCTGAAGTAGTAAAATTTTTACAAATATTTTTATTAATTTTATCTATATCTTTATTGTTATTTAATTTCAATATGTAATTTTGCTTAAAATATTTATCAAAGATCTTTTTTAATTCCTGGCTTTTAAAATATTTTATAGCAAAACTAAATACATTCAATTCAACTTCAATAGAAATATTTTCTTTGGTGTATTTATAAGAATTTTCTGTTTTTAGTCCATTGATAGAATAGTAAATCAACAATCCTTCTATAATGTTACTATATATAGATTTCAACTCATATATAATCTTCAGTCTTACTTCTAGATTGACAATCCTGGAAAAAATATTACAAAGTAAATAAAATTTATTATCAAAAGTTAGCCCTCCTTTGATATGTCTATTATATTCTTCTATAATTTCTTCCTTAAGAACATAAGTCTTAATTATATTTTCTCCTATAAAAAAATCAAAATCTTTTATATGGGCTATCTCGTTCCTATTTTTTTCTGGAAGTTTTAAATACATTTCACTTATGTTGATTTTATCCATTTCTTTTAAATAAGTTTTTATTTCTTCAATTTCGTTTTCTTCAATTATACTTCTAAATACAAAGTTTTTTCTATTGGTTTCACTTATAAACCAAGTAGTGTAATCTTTATTTTTAAAAGCATTTTTAGATACTCTTTTTAAAGCATTATAAGATTGTATATAATGTTCATTTTGATAAAGCCAAAAAGCTAAACTTAGTTCTTCTTCATCACTCAAGTTTTTTAGTGTAAGTTTTTTTATTTTATCTTCTATATAATCATAATTAAAATATAATAAATCCTTATCTAATATAAATTTATTTTTCAATTTCCCATATTCTTTATTACAAGTATACACCATGGTATTTGTTAAATTTGCAATTTTATTAAAAGTTTCTTCTTTTATATTTTCAGCTAATTTATTATTATTTATTCTAATTGCTAGCGAATCTAAGTTAATTTCTTGATAGCTTATTTGAAAATAATTCTTTAAATCCTGTACTAGTAGCTTTGGTATTATAAATTTGCAATTTTTGTATCTTTGCAAAAAATCCTCCACTTTATCATTTATCTCTTGATTGCTTAACATATCTAAATCAAAATATTTTTTATCTAAATCACCTAAAAACAAATCTAATACATTGTCAATAGAATTATTAATTTCATTTTTAAAAAAGAAATCATATAAAAATTGTTCATAATCATTTTTTTTATATATTTCATCTAAATATAAAATATAAATATTTTTATTTTTATAAAAATCAAACTCTAATTTATCAAATTTTTTATTTATTTTGACAAGATATACAGGTTTTATGTTGCTAGCTTTGGAATTTACCCATGAAATGATTTGTTTTACATTGCTATCACTAAGCGAATATCCCATTAAAACTACCAAATCAGTAGAAAAAATACCTTTGATATAATTTTCTATTAAGGGGAAATTATCAGAATATTTTAGATAATCATCTTCTTTAAAAACTATATTTTGATCTTCTAAACTCCCATGCATTTTAATAAGCTTTGAAAATCCAGTTGCAAATCCTATATCTTCATCTTTTTTTATAATATTATAAAAACAACCTTCCTCATCTATTCCTTTTTCAAATAGATTATCCCAATTAGTAGTGATAAGATTTTTTAGATTTAATTTTACTATTTTTTTATGCAAGTCGTTTGGTTGTTTATTATCTGGAATAAATTCGCTTAGCTTTTGATAATAATAATTTTCTCCAAACTGATTATAAAATTTTTCTGCTAAAACTAAATTATCTTCAGAATATTTTTCGTTACCATAAAGTTCTTTTGAAATATTATTTATAAGTTCGCTCCAAGTAGGTAAGCCGGAATTAACACTGATTCCAGCTCCTGCAAATATGCTTAAATAATTTTCATCAAGTGCTTTTTTAATATTTTCAATACTAGTATTTAAAAATGCTTTATATTGTTCTTTCTTCATCACTCACACTCCATTTTACTAATCTCATTTATCAAATCAACACTTTTTATAGATAAATTAATGATTTTTAAAAGAAGTTCATAGATATATTTACTACCTTGATAATCATTTGGATTATTTTCTATCAAACTTTTTTTATCTATGCTTATTTGATAGCGATCGATAATCCAATCAATCGCACTTTTGCCATTGATTTTATACTCATAAGCAATATTTGGTATATTTTTTATAGTGATATTGTGATTATAAAAAATATCATTTCCTAGTTTTTTCATCTTAGTGACTTTATAAAACTCATCATTGTCTGTATCAGCCAAAACTCCATCTTTAAATTCTACTTCTTTAAACATTTCATTATTTTCATAGTTTAAATGTAAAGCGGCTAGCTTTTTACCCAAAATGCTTAAGCTTTTAAAATCTTTACTTATAGGTACTCTTGGGGCTTCTTTTGAAAGTTCAAATTTGTATTTTTCTAAATAGCCTTTGTGATTTAAAATCGCATAAATATAATAAAATATATCTTCTTTATTTATAGTTTCATCTTGTAATTGTTTTTTAAATTCATCTAAAGCAAAATCACTTATAGCGTATTCTTTACTTCCATTTTCTTGATAAAAATAAAGCGGAAAAGCTTGAGTGTTGGCTAAAGTTTGATAGTCGGTTATAGAATTTACTATAAAAGATGAAAATTCTTTAGTCGCCATTAAACTTGTTAAAATCAATAAATTCTCATCTGTATTTTTAGGAAATAATTTTGAAAATTGAGATTGTTCTTCATTCCAAGTTTTATCCCAGTAAAGATATTCTTTAGTAAAGGGACGATGAGAAATTTCTCTTATATTTTCTTGATTAAAATCTTTGATTTTTTCATTATTTATTAAATCTTTTTTTAAAGCTCTAGTCCAAGCTATTTTAGTATTATCTATGGTTATATCATTATCGCTTAGCTCTTTATAAAGTTCAGATTTTTTAATATTTTTATTTTTATCTAAAAATGCTTTGTGATCAAATTTAGCTAAGTCTTCATTATAAGTAGCTATGCATTTTTGCATAGAATTTGCAAGCTTTTCTTTAGAAAAATTATAAGCCCAGCTATCACGATTTGTTACTATGCCTGTGGCATTTATAGCAAAAATTCCATATTCATTTTTATCGCTTTTTAAAGGCATTAATTTATCAAAATCATCTCTTCTTTGATTGATCCAATCGCCTTTTTCATTTGGGATTATATTTATAAAAGGCACATTTATTATACTTTTAAAATTATCTAATTTATCAAGCTTAGTTTGTCTATCTAGATAATCTCCTATATCATAATAATGAATTTTATTTGTTTTAGCATTTGTATCTTTTATGAAAAATACTATAGCCACTGTTGCACGTGATCCAGAACTAAATATCTGTCCGCCTTCTTGTTTAGCTTTTTCTCCAAAAGTTCTTGTATTTCCTCTTAAATTTAAAATATAAATATCGCTAAATTCTTTAGCTACGCATTTTCTAAAGCCATCAGCACTTGTTGCATCTATAAAGCCTCCATTTACCACAAAACCTATAATGCCGTTATCTTGTATTTTATCGCTTGCCATACGTATAGCTTGAATTAGCGTATCCCTTGTTGAATTACCAAATTTACCATTTGATTCATTGCCATAAGTCTCTTTAACGCGTTTTTCTAAATTTGGATGAGAAATGTTTGCATTATTATCATTTGCACTACTTGCTCCAGTTGAATAAGGAGGATTGCCTATGATGACTTTGATTTTTTCATTGGCTATTAAGTCTTTGATCTTTTTATTTTCTTCTAAATCTTTAAATTCTAAAGCAAATAAGCCATTATCTTGTGTTTTTTTATCTAGATAATCAAGACTATCAGCTAAGGCTATATTTTTAAATTTATCTAAAGAGTTCATCCTTTCATTACTCGTTTGAGTGATATTAATAAGCGCTATATAATAAGCAAGTAAAATAATATCCTGAGCAAAAATTGCTTTTTCGTATTTGTTTTTGAAATTTTCATCGCTAATTAAGTCATTTTCTTTACTTAATAATCTTGTGATAAAACTTCCAGTTCCAGTGAATGGATCAAAGATTTTTACATTTTCATCGTTAAAATCTGTATTAAAATGTCTTTTTAAAAGCTCATTAACAGAATGAAGTATAAAATCAACCACTTGTATAGGAGTATAAACTATACCTAATTTTTCAGCTTGTTTTTTAAAAGCTGATCTAAAGAAAGTATCGTATAAGTTTTTAATGAGTTCTTGTTTGCTTTTTTGACTTTTTGCCAATTTTACATTTTCTTCTACGTTTTTATAAAAGGCTTTTAAAGATCTTGTTTCTTCATCATCTAAACCAAAGGTATTTAACTTTTTATTTACTTCATCAAGAGCTTTTCCTATAGGATTATCATCCATATTCTTATCAAATAAAACATCAAATATAGGTTTAGTTATAATGTGAGAGCATATCATATCTATGGCTTCATCTTCTTTGATATTTGGGTGAATGTTTTCTTTTAAGGAAGTTAAAAATTCTTCTAAAATTTCAGGATGATCTTTAAAAATAGCATTTAATCTAATGTTTAATTTTTCTACTATTTTAGCTGTTTTTGCACTAAAGCTTTGCCAATAACCTTTATCACCAAGTTTAGTTGGTATGGCATTATACATCGTGTTTGCAAGTTCGCTTAAGGTGAAGCTATCAAACAAGCTTGGCTCGTAGTTTTTATCTGTATTATTTGAGCTTTCATCTGCCACATAATCAGCCACAGCTATTTTGATCTTTTCTTTAAATACAGCCTCATCTACTAAGGTATCATCGTGACTTCTTAGGGCTTTTAAGATATTCCATATATTTAAAAAATTGGTATTTTTTATAGCCTCATCTAAATTTGAAAGCTCATTCTCGCTTAATGCTAAAGGCAGTATGATATAACCTGTTTTTTTATTTGGAGCTTTTCTCATTACTCTACCTACTGATTGGATTATATCTACCATAGAATTTCTTCCATCAAAAAATACTACACTATCTAAAGCAGGTACATCCACACCTTCACTTAAACATCTTGCATTGCTTAGTATATTACAAGTATTTTCTTTTGGGGAATTGAGATTATTTAGTTTGTTTAATCTTATATTGGAGTTCATAGTTCCATCAACATGATCTATGTTTATATCAAGATTTTTAAAAGAATCTTTTTTTAATGCTTCATCATAGCATTGCATAATAATTTTAAAAGAATTGGTTATATTTTTAGAATCTCTTATGCTTTTGCAAAAATTTATAACTCTTCTTGAAATATTACTATCCATTTCTTCTAAAAAGTCATTATCTATTTGGTTATTTTCATCAAGAGCAACTAAATCATTTCTTGCTAAACCTTTATGCGTACCTATGATTTTAGATACAAAGTCTATATCTACATATTTTTCATCTACATTTTTTTCATCTTTTAATTTTGCTATGGCTGTATTTGCTATGTTTGCAATACCTTCTTGTTTAATAGCTAAAATAATAACTTTATAATCGGTAAGTAAGCCTTTTTCAACTGCTTCTCTAAAATTAATACTATAAATTTCATCTCCAAAAATTTCTTCATCATCCATAGAAAATACTTCATTATCACTTTCCAAAGCTTTGCTTTTTTGAGAACTAGAATAAATCTTTGGAGTAGCACTCATGTAAATTCTTTTTTTGGCTTTGATGTTTTCATCACTATGGCATAGAGTAAAGGTATTTAGTTTATCTTTTTCCTTACCTGAATATAAATTTCCTACACTTCTGTGAGCTTCATCGCAAATGATTAGATCAATCTCATCTAGATCGTTTTGTTTTTGAGCTTGCATAATTTTTTCAACACTTTGATAAGTAGAAAAGATGATAAATCTTTTGTTGTCTTTTTTAGCTATATCGTAAGCTTTTTTAATGCTTTGTGTATCAGTAGAAGCAGGAATGGGCAATTCTAAAATATCTATATCATCTTCAATGCTTTTACCTGATTTACTATCTGAGCATACAATAGAAGCAACAAAATCATCAGTTTTCTCTTTGCAATATTCTCTAAATGTTTGCCCTACTAAAGCTATACTAGGAGCTAAAAATAAAACAATGGAATTTTTAGGAGTAATTTCTTCTATAATTTTTAAAGAAGTAAAAGTTTTCCCAGTACCACAAGCCATGATAAGCTTGCCTCTTGTGTTATTTTTGTTTGCAAAATATTCTTTTGTGTTATTTATGGCTTGTATTTGATGTTCTCTTGGTTTTTTCTTTGCAGTAATTGGTAGTTCTAAAGAATTATTTGGATCAAATTTATCCCAACTTATGTTTGAGCTTAAAAAATCTTCTAAAGTGATCAATTCTATAGGTGTGTTTTTTAAAATTTGCTCCATCTCTTTTTTAGCGTTTTGAGTAAGATCGCTAGTACTTATAATAATGCCTTTACTAAATTTAATCTCCCCTATTCCACTTTGCAACTTGCTAAAATAAGTACTTAAGTCTTTAAAATCTACTTTTGAGTTTTCATAAAATTTACACTGAACTGCAATATAATCATCATCATTTGTTTGAATGATTAAATCTATACCACAATCTTGCCCATTTTTTTTATCCCATTCATCCCAAAGATAAATATTTTTATAAATATTTGCTGTATCTTTTTCTTTTAAAAGATGTTTTGAAAGTTTTTCAAACATAGATCCCTTCGATCTAGTGTTTAAATTTGCTTTTTTTAATTTTTCTAAGATGATTTCAAAAGTAGTTTCGTTTGCACTCATTAAAACTCCTAAGCTAATAATATAAAGAATATATCAAAAATTAACTTTGTAACTTATAAATATAAAAGTTTTGTATTTTTATTTTGTGTAATTATAAATGGATATTATACCTACTAGAAAGCTTATTAGATCAGTAGTGTTTTCTTTATAGAGATATCTTCTTATACAGTTTTATGCTTTAGTTTTCTTTGAAGCCATAATTATTATATTAATTTCAAAGGGCTTCATAATAACTTATTTTATTCTTAACAATATTTCAAAATATATTTATTGAATGTTTCATTTAAATCATTAAGAGCAAATATATTTTGTGGATTTAGTTTTATACTAATATTTTATATGCCTATGAAGTGCAATATTGAAATTTGCTAAGTTGTTTATTTTTTACCTTGATTAAGAATGTATTTTTATTAATTCATTTTTATAGCTTTAATTCTTTAGTGAATATTATAAAAAATATCAAAACAGACTTTAAAACTATATATTTTTAAATATAAACATATTTTATGTTTATATTAACTATCAATGCTTTATAATAACACAAAAGGAAAATATTATGTTAAGAAAAATAGAAATATCTGGTCTATATTCTTTTGGAATAGAAACACAAATTGTTGATTTTACAGCAAAGCCAAAAAGTAAGTTGAAAAATACAAAATACGAGTATAATTTTAATTTATCACAAGCTGGGAAACCTATGAAATCAGCAGTTTTTTTTGGAAAGAATACTAGCGGAAAAACTAACTTTTTTATAGGCGTAAAAATTTTACTAAATATAATTAAATATGGCTTTTCTCATACCCTAAGAGAGCATTTAACAGACAATGCCTTTAATGAAAATTCAAATTCTATAAAATTAAGTATTGAGTTATCTAATAACAATAAAGATATTTTTACATATTCGATAGAGTTTGATAAAAAATATATCCTAAAAGAATCTTTTTTGAAAAATAATAAAATTATATATGAATTTGAGAATGATAAGGCTATTTTTAATATTTACAGTAAAGAAGATAATAAGCTATTAGAGTCATTTTTTTCAAGAAATCTTAGTGAAAATATATTTTACTTATTAAAAGATTTTGAAATAGAGCAAAAAGAAATATTTGTAAATCTTATAAACAATATTGAAGTTTATATGAATAGTAATTATTCAAAAAAATATAATTTTGAATTTGAAGAAAATAAAAAGAAATATTTTTTAGAACACAAAGAAAGTATTTTGGAAATTTTTCAATTGCTAGATAAAACTATAAAAGATTTTGAGTTTAAAAAGTATGAAAAAGATGGAAAGAATATATACGAAATCTTTTTTGTTCGCAATGGAAAGAAATTTAATTATCAAATAGAATCAGAAGGTATTAAAAAAATAGTATATTTTGCAGATAAAATAACCCAAATTATCAAGGAAGGAAAAATTGTTTTTATTGATGAATTAGATTCTTCAATAAGCACTTTGGCGCTAATACTTATATTTAACAATCTTATTAATACAGAGGAAAACCATAATGGACAATTAATTGTTTCATCTCATAATGTTTTATTATTTGATGTTAGTTTTTTAAATTCACAACAAATATTTTTAATTCAAAAAGATCAATACCTAGAGAGTAAGATAAGAACTTACTACGATTATGATATTAGAAGCGAAAAGAAAAAAGCATATATTGATTATTTAAAAGGGCTTTATGATGAATAAAAAAACAAAACCCAGTATACAGATTTGGTGTGAAGGTAAAACAGAAGAAGATTATTTTAATTCCCTTTTTAAATATCTAAATTATGATAATGTTAAAATAGATGTAAAAAATTTAAAAAATAATAATTCATATAAAAACATTCTTTATAAAATAGAAAAAGCACCTTATATTGATAAACTTATTATTGTAATGGATCTAGATAGAGCAAAAAGTGATACTAATGAGTTAAAAATTTTAGAAAAACTTATAAAACATATAAAAAAGTCAAAAGATATACATTTATTTCTTACTCTTGATGATTTTGAAGATTGGCTTAGATTTCATTTTGTAGATAATAGTAAAAATAACAAAACAAATTTTTATAAAAAATTAGGATATAGCGATAGTAAGAATTTTAAATCATCTACTAACGATTTATATTCTCAAATATTAAATAAAGGTGGATGTATAGAAAATGCTGAAAAGTATTTTTGCAATATCGCTGTTTTTTGCAATGACCAGCGTGAGATTGATAAAAATTCACTAAATAATCTAACTCAAAGTAATCTATATTATTTTAGAAAATTATTAGAACAATATAATGGTGTTTAAAAAACTCTACTTCTTTTTTTATATTGTGATTATATACAGATTAATCAATAATATCTGAAATTGGTTTTTTTAGCTAAAACAATTTAAATATTTATGAGTAAGTTTTTTTTCTTTTTTTACAATTTTGGTTTAATTTATATAATTGATCTTCCTCAAATCCATCATTTATTCCTACTTCGGCAAGTTCTAACTGTTCTTTGTGAAATTCTTCATCATCTTTAAAAGCTTCAAAACTTTTTATCCATAATGCTTTTCTCTGTTTTATGTATTTTTCATTTTTAAACACATCTATCCTTTTGTTTTATTATTTAATTTTGCTTATTTTAATTTTTCCAAGATAATTTCAAAAGTAGTTTTGTTTGCACCCATTAAAAATCCTAAGCTAATAATATAAAGAATATATCAAAAATAGACTTTATAACTTATAAATAATTTTTTTCTGTAAATATATTATTTAAACTATTCTTAGTAGAAATTTGTAGATTTCGCAAATATCAAAAATATCAACAAAACAACTATGGATATAATACAAAGTTGATAAAAGCTAGATCTTTGGAAATATTATAATTAAAAAAAATAATATTGTATTTTTAAAATTGATTAGATAATATATTAATTTAATAATTTTTATAACAAAAAAAAGGAAATAAAATGGGACAATATATTGTATTAGCCTTTGCAATAGCAGTTGCCATATTTGTGACATTTTATGACTTTGATAAAGATAAAAAAACCGATAATAATAAAAAATAATTGATTTTGATATTTTATTATTAGAAGCATGTTTATATCTTTTAGCTTTTATTTTTTATTGCTAGATAATAATATAAATAAAAATTTTAAAAAGCATTATTTATAAAAATACCTGCGAAACAATCTTAAGATTCATGGAATCTATTGGCGTAGGATTATTTGTAAATAGTCTTTATGGTTTGCAAATGGGCGATAGTTGCACTATCATCGATCTTTCTTAAAGATTGATCTTTTTTTAAAAGAAAATAAGAGAGAATGGATGGTTATAATATAGCTATTTTAATTGGTGCTATCACTCTTATTTTTGGCACATTGGTTTTAGTAGCTCATTATTTTAACGATAAATACACTAACGAAAGTAAAAGCTAATCTTTAGGTTTTAGCTTAACACGCTCTATAAGTTGGGAATAGATTTTTTTATTCTCTTCCTGGGCAATATAATTTTCTATTCCTTTTTTTATTATCAAATCAAAAAAAGGAAAAACATGTCAGCAATAACAAATACAAATCAAAATACAGAATTAAACAAAGAAAGAATCGCTCTAATTAAAAAACATTTCTTCCCTGCTGAAACTAAGATCAATGTAACAGAAATGAAATATTGTCTTGGCGTTGCAACTAAATATGGTCTAGATCCTTTCTTGCACCAAGTATTTTTTGTTCCTCATAGGGCAAAAGTTACAAAAAATGGTAAAGATGTGTGGGTTGAAAAAATAGAACCTTTAGTGGGCAGAGATGGCTTTTTAGCTATTGCTCACAAAAGCGGAAAATTTGGTGGTATTCGTTCTTATAGCGAGATTAAAAACTATCCAAAATTAGTGAATAATCAATGGCAATACACTCAAGATTTGGTTGCAATTTGTGAAGTTTATAGAACTGATACAAATAAGCCTTTTATAGTTGAAGTTGCATATAGTGAATATGTGCAAAAAACATTGAAAATGCCTACAATCTAGTATAAAATATAAAACAGCTTAATATAAGTTAAATACAAAAGCTTGATATATAAAATAAATAACCTATCACAAATTGTGTTATAATGACAAAGGATTAAATATGCAAGGAAATATTATGGCTCGGGAAAAAGAGTATATACTTAATGAAAGTTTTAAAGCTTTATTAGAAAGTATTTTTTCTAATCCTGAACAATCACAAAAATTAATTAAAGCTTTTGAAGAGCTTGTTAATGGTAGAGCAACTACTCAAAGATTGAATTTTGAAAATCTTAAAAATCAAACTATAGAAGAAATAAGACAAGAGCTTGTAAGTAAAGATTTATTTCAATCAGAGATTAAAAGATTGGAAAGTTTAATTTATTCTGAAGTTGCAAGACTAGAAGGAATTATTAACACCAAAATAGCTGAAATTAAAACTGAAATAGCTGAAATTAAAACTGAATTCTCAGAACAAATTTCTAGCGCTAAGCAAAAAGCACTTTATTGGCTTTTAGGTACTGCAGTAGCAACTACAGTAACTATACTTTCAAGCGTTTGGATTATGATGAATTTTATGCTAGAAAGCTTAAAATAAAAATTATTTAAAGTTTTTACTATATCTTGTTGATATATATTTTATAGTTAGGATAACATAGTTATCCTATGAATTTAAGTAATGTTTTTCATATAATCATAAATTAAAGCTGTTCGACTAATAATAAAATTCTCAAAATCATCATTTAATAAATATTCAACCATATCTTTTGTTATAAAATGTGTTTCTAAATCTTTAAAAAATTGTTCTTGTTGATTATCTTGTATTTTTTTTATTTAGCAACTCTTTTATATATGTGCTTGGATTTTTATTATTGATTTTATTATTAGATTCTTTTGTAATAAGTGCTATATTTGCTATATTATTAATTATATTATCATTAGATGAGATAAAATTTTTAGATATCTCTTTTCCTATATTAGAATTTATAGGAAAAATATGATGTTCTTCTAAAAATTCACTAAACTTCTTAAAAACCGTTT
>NZ_JANQCY010000013.1:0-36644 GCF_024723595.1 Campylobacter sp. LMG 7929
CTAATAACATCGGTTACATCTTTGATATCACTACTTTGTTTAATAACCTCTTCAGTTCTTGCTGCTACTGCATTCATAGAAGCACTCATTTCTTCAACTGCAGCTGCACTTTCTTGTAAAGAATCAGCTTGTTTTTGCGCACCATCATTAAGTTTTAAAACACTCTCTTTTAAAGCATCAGCCTTAGTTTGAAGCATTTCACCTTGTTTTAATGAAGCTTGAAGCATTTTTCTAATCTCTGCACCTACAGCATTAAGTGATTTTTCTATCTCACCTTCTGCATTTTCAAGTTTATCTGAAAAATCAAGATTTTGAAAACTTGCAAATACTCTTTCTATTTCATTTAAATCTTTACCGATTTTTTCTTGCATATCATCAAGCATTTTGTTTAATACTTCTTTTAATTCTACAAGTTTTGGATTTACAGGATTTGCTTCTATCCTTTGAGTGAAATATCCTTTTTCTATTTCACAAGAAACTTCTAAGATGTTTTGCACAGTGATATCATCTTTTTCTAAACAAGTATGAATATACTGAACATTATCATTAATCACACCGGCCATTTTACCAATTTCATCATTATATCTAGGTTTCACAACCTCGACTGTTGAAATTTCATGATTTAAATATTTAAAGAATTTCATCATGTGTTCTTGTAATCTTGCAATTCTATTTGTTATTATAGTTTTCATGCTAATTCCAAGAACTAATATTATAATAACTATAGCAACTAAACCACTTATTAGTATAACATTTCTTAATTCAGCAATAGGTGCATCAATAACCTTTTTCGGTGCAACAGCAAGCATAGACCATAAAATTCCTGTATTAGGCCATACTTCAAAAACTCTTATTGCTCCATGATATTTCGAACCATCATCTGCAACATAATCAATACTTGTAACTTGTGCTTTTTGAATTACCTCAATAACATTACTTGCATTTTTATTAACATCGGTTATGTTTTTTGTAACAAAATCTGCATTTGGATGTGTAGCTATAACACCACCATTAGATAATAATATTCTCCTATCGCCTTCATATACAGATCTAGAAGGATCATTAAAATCATTAGCTAATACTTTCATATCAAATATCATACCAAGCACACCCAAAACTTTTCCGTGTTTGTCTACAAGTGGTGTGGCTATATTTGAACCAAATATTTTTTCGCCATTAATATAAAACCATCTTGGTTCTCCAAAATATAATTTATCGCCACCCATAATATGCTTAATACCCCTTAAAGACGATAAATCTTCACTTGCTTGTACAGTTTTCATACCACCAGGGTTCAATACATCTGAGTCTTTCATTAACACCATAAATTCATTCTTACTTGTGAAGTATTTATTATCTAAACCCATATTTTTATAAGTTGACCCATCTTTTAAATAATAATACCCATAAGCAATAGTAGAGCTAGCATCTATAGTCTCACCAAGAATATTTTCTATTCTTTTTTCTGATATAGGACCCTCTTCGAGCAAGGTGTTGAAGATTTTTTGTGTTCCAATAGCAGAAATAAAAAATGATTTTATAGCAGCTTCAGCAGAATTTGTATAGCGAAAAACTGAAGTAACAAGCGTTTTGTCAATCTGCTGAGTTAAAGTGTTTGTAGATTTTTGTATAATCAACAAAGACAAACTAGCCAAAATTAAAACAACAGTTGACACTACAATAGCGATAACTTTTGTACTAAGTTTTAATTGCTTCCACATTAAGTACTCCTTAAACAAAGTAAAATATTTTTATAATTATAAAAACTTATCATTAAATAAAAATAAAAAAATATTAACTAAAATAAAAAAATATTAAATATTTAATTATATTGCACAAATATCTATAATTATTGGGGAGTGGGAATGAATTTTATTTAGTGATTTTTATGAGTTTTATTTAAAATATATTAAAAGTTATAAAATCGCTTTGACCATTTTCACTAATAATATTAAGAGTATATTTACCTTTTTTTAAATCCAAAGATAAACTTTCTTCTTTTCCTTCAAAAATAAATTCCTGATTTAAATACCAAAAAAGTTTTTCTTTTTTAGGATTTATAAGCTTAATTAACAATTTTTGCTTACTCTTTAAATCTTTTGGCAAAATGATATTAAGATTATTTATTGGATAAATAATTTTTAAATTTTGGTTAGAATTTTGTAAATTTTGCTTTTCTTCTACAAAAAATGCTTGTGCATGGGAAGGTAAATTTAATATAATCTTTTTCTTTGCATGGATGAAATTTTCATCTAAAGAATCAACTTCTTTGTTTTTATACATAAAAACTTCTTTTAAAAATGGTGAAGTCCTTAAAACATTTGCACTTTGTGGGTAAAGTACTTCTTTAAAGTCAAATTTATAATCATATCTATACCCTGTTTGATTTTCAATTTTGATAGTAACTAAATCACTAGGCTTTTCAAATTCTAAATTAACTCCCTCAAGCAAGGCTAAAAGTTCAAAAAACAATTCCCCTGCTATACTCATACCATATAAATTTGCATTTGCTTCGCCATTAAAATTTCCAACCCATACTCCTAAAGTGTATTTTGGAGAAGTTCCTATAGCCCAAGCGTCTTTTCTACCATAACTTGTGCCTGTTTTCCAGGAGATGATAGTATTAAAATCATATTGTCTTAAACCTGCTCTATCTAAATCCTTTAAAGTTTGTAAGGTTAAAAAACTTGCTCCATCACTAATAAGCTTTTTATCTTCTTTAGTAAATGCATTTTCTTCATATAAAAGCTCTTTAAAGTTTCCATAATTTCCAAGCCCTAGATAAATTTTTACCATATCTTCTAAACTAAATTCTTTTGTACCTAAAATCAAAGAAAGTCCATATTTTTTAAAATTTTCATCTTCAAAATCTAAAATATCTTTGAGTTTATAAAAAAACTTCTCATACCCATATTCTGCAAGCAAGCTTACAAAAGGGATATTAAGTGATTTTTGCAAAGATTCTTTTGCGCTAATAAAGCCATGATATTTTTTATTTGCATTTTGCGGGGCAAAATTAGAAAAAAATGTAGGCGCATCAAGCATTAAAGATTCAGGCACTATAAACCCCTCATCTATAGCAAAAGCAAAAAGCAAAGGTTTTAATGTTGAACCCACACTACGCTTTGCAATAACCCCATCAACTTGACCAAAACTTACAAAATCATAAAAATCATTAGAACCTACATAAGCTAAAACTTTATTTGTTTTGGTATCTGCTAATAATATAGCTAAATTTTTTATACCCTTTTGCTCTAATTTATAAGAATATTCCTTAGCTTTTTCTTCAAATTTGATTTGAATTTTTTTATCTATACTAGAAATGATTTTTTCTTTATCCGCTAAAAGCCTACGTGCTAAATGCGGAGCTAAGTTTTTTCTTGCTTTAAAACTAGGAAGTTTTTCAGCCTTTGCAAGAGTTAAAATATCTTTAGAAAAATATCCCTTTTCAAAAAGCCTATCAAGCAAAACATTGCGTTTTTTTAAAAGCTTATCTTTGTTTTTTTCAAGATTAATCAAACCTGGATTATTAGGAAGCACAGCAAGCAAGGCTGCTTCACTCCAAGTAAGATCTTTTAAATCTTTTTCAAAATAAAACAAACCCGCACTTGCAACACCTACTAAATTTCCTCCATAAGGGGCATTGTTTAAATAAAACTTTAGAATTTCATCTTTTTCATAAGCACTTTCTAAAGCAAAAGCTTTGATGATTTCGTTAAATTTATTAAAATATGTACGTTTATTTTGCTCTAGAAGTTTGATTGTTTGCATAGAAATTGTACTTGCACCACTTCTTTTACTTGAAAAAAGATTATTTTTAAAAGCTCTTATAAGTGCTAAAAAATCTACTCCATAATGAGAATAAAAATTTTTATCTTCATATAAAATAACTGCACTTTTTAATTTTTGTGGTATAAAATCACTCTCTAAGTGCCATTGTTCATTAGCATCTAAAAATACACTAAGAATTTCTTTGTTTTTATCAAGTAAAACCTTGCTATAAGTGCCTTTAAATAAATCCTTGTTATCAAAACTAAAATAAACTAAGCCTATGTAAAAACATAGGCTTAAAAAGCATATTGCAAGGCTTATTTTGATTTTCACTGCACTACTTTGACTCTTTTACTCTCACTTAAAGCTTTATAAGCATTATCATACATTGCTTCAACATAAGCTCCACTCAAAGTATAAACACCTGGAGTAACAGCACTTAATTTCACAAAAAATTCTCTTGATTCATCAGAATACAAAGGAAAGAAATACATGATTTTATCATCTCTTATATCGACAAAATCATAATAAGAATTTTTCACAAAATCAGGAGTTTCATCATCTAAAAGATCATGCACTATCTCCCATCCACTTGGTAAAATTTGAGTTAAAGCTATATTAGAAGCGCCTGGATAATTTTTATTTGATATTTTTAATTTCATATAAAAAATTTGAGAACTTTTTATAGCACTTTCATCTATTTCATTTCCATTTTCATCATAAAAACTTCTTTCTATATACATACACTGCGCAAAAGGCTCGGCAATACCTTTTTTAATACCCTCTACTCCAAAATGTACATAAGTATCTTCTTTAGCTTCTATCAAAGCACCGCCTTGATTAAACTCAAATTTAGAAAAACTCGTATTGAGCTTTTTATCCTCACCATTAATTTTTACTCTTGCATTGATAGTTTTAGAGTTTTCATCACTAAAACTATTTGCCAAAGCATATAAAGCATAACCTGTGCTTTGAGTACTAAGCCAAGCTTGGCTTTCTAAAGTTTTTTTAATATCATCTAATAATTCATCATTATCTTTACCATAGATTATTTTATACGCATTTGCAATAATAGCTTCATCTCTTAGAAAAGATCCATAGGTGTGAGTATAATTAGTTTTTCCATCAGGCTTTGTGCTTAAATTTTTAGCTATATTTAAAGCTACCTCACCAAAACCTGCTAATTTATAAGCTGCGCCAAGTTGCCAAAGACTTACATTATTTAGGCTTTGCAAATAAGTACTATCTTCATAAATGGCATTCATTATACTTAAATTTGGCTCTTTAGCTAAAGCTAAAAGATATAAAGAATTTATTCTAATTTCTTTATTTGTTTGAGCTTTTAAAACATAGCGTTTTTGATAATCAAGCCATGCTTTAAACATACCCTCACTCACATAATAGCCTCTTTCTTTAGCCAAAATCATAAACATACCCGCATAATTACTTCCCCAAGCATCAGAATCTTTAAGTCCTTGCCAATAAGCAAAGCCACCATTAGCAGTTTGGAAATTTGCGTATTTACTTAACAATGCATTGATATTGTTAATATTTTTTTGCTCATTTGCTCCTTGATCAAGTTTTTGTAAAAAAAGTTGTGGTAAAACTGCTGAAGTGCTTTGTTCTATACATCCATAAGGATAATTTTGCAAGTATTTTAATCTATGATTTATATTTAAAATAGGCTTAGAACTCACACTTAAAAACGCCACTGGATTAATATAATCTTGTGTGATTTTAAACTCCATAGAAGTATTTGCAGGAATTTTAAAAGATTTACCCTCATAAGTAATGGTATTTAGCGCTTTTATGTCAATTTGAGTATTTTGAGTATAGGTGTAATCTTTTGCATTTAAACTTAACTCTATTTCTTCTACTCCAAGCTTGTTTGAATTTACTTTTGCATTAACATAAATATCTTTGCTTTTTTCATGACCAAAGTCAATTAAAATTTCATCTTTTTCAAAATTTATGAGTGAATTTTTTGTTTTTAATTTAAGTTTTGCATTTTTTACATCATCATCTACTTTAAATACTTGCACCAAAAACTTAAACTCATCATCAAGCCTTAAAGCCCTTGGCAAAGTTTCAAGCATTACAGCAGGTGCGCTAACTTGGATATCTTTAGAAGCACTACCAAAACCTGCTAAGTTGTTTGCCACTACCATAACTCTAACCGAACCTAAGTATGATGGCATATTAAATTTTAATTTTGCATAACCATTTTCATCACTTTGTACTGGCTCTTGAAACAATACAACAGGTTTAAAGCGTCTTGCTTTTTCATCATTTTTGCTTTTATTTGCTCTACTTTCTAAGAAAACATCACCGCCCGTAGTTAATACCTTGGAAGCATTAGAAATATTTTTAGCAATGATTTTATCATAGGTATCATATATACTCATGTTAAAGCGTGTTTTTTGGTAAAAATACCCCCAAATATCTGGGGTTTTAAAAGCATTCACATCAAGCAAGCCCTCATCTACAATAGCTACAGTATAAGTATAACTTTGCTTGTTTTTACTTTGAATTTCTACTTCAAAATCTTGTTTTGGCATGATTTTATCCGGTACTTTTAAATCAAGTTCAATTTTACTTTGCTCATCTACTACATTTAAAGGCACCACACCAAAAAGTCTTAAGGCTCTATCATTAGTGTATTGATCATAATCTTGAAGTAAAATCACGCTCACATAAACATTTGGCATATATTCTTTAAGAATAGGAATTTCAACCTTTGTAATATCTTCATGTGTATCTATCACAAAGCGTTTTAAAACCTTTGCATTATCATTTAAAGTAACAATAGCTTTTGCACCCTTAACACTTTCAAATTCTATAAAAGCTGTTTCATTTGGCTTGTATTCTTTTTTATCACTTTTTATTTTTAAAGAACTCACTATATCAGCATTACTTGGCGCACCAAAACTACTAATATAAAAAAACTCTCCTGTGCTTGTTTTACTTTGTACATCTTCAAGTTCTATGAACATTTCACCATGATATTCTTTTGGATCAAATTCTATTTTAACCGGTTTATCCTTGCTTAAAATACTTCCTTGAGTAATGATTTGTGTGTTTTTATCTTTTTTGAGTGATTTTAAAAAATCATCATAATTATCATAATCCCACCACCAAGAATAATCATTTGCATAAATAGTATATTTAATCTCCCTATTTGCTATCAAATTCTCATCTAAATCACTTACAATGGCTTCAAAATTGATAATAGAACCTGAGCTTAAATAGTGATTTTTTAAACGCTTAATACCTACAAAATACTCATGCAATATTACTTGTGAATTTACAAGTGCTTCAACCGATCTTGAACCTTTTTCAAAAACCCTAGCTCTTATGCTAGCTTCTAAATTATATGGGGTATTTTTTAAAAAGTCATTTAAAGTAAATTCTTGCTTTGTAAAGCCATTTTCATCTAACATACCTTTTAAATTATCTTGATATTTTTGTACCAAAACACTAGGATTTGAAAAAATATATTCTGGGTATTTTGAATTTTTATATTCTTTTTTACTTACAAATAAATCAGCTTGATATTGCAAATTACTTGCTGGTGCTCCAAAAAGATATTTTGAGCTAATATTAAAATCTAATTTTTCATTTTCTTTTATACTTTTTGGAGCTTGCATGGATACTTTTATACGATTTGGCACTATATTTTGTACTAAAATTTCTTTATCAAAAATCGTATTTGCAAATTCAACCCTAGCTAAATACACTCCACTTAAAGCTTGTTGATCAAGTGAAATCTTTTTATAAAAAGCTCCATTACTCAAAGGTTCAAGCTTGATTTTATCTAAAAGCTTTTTATTACGTGGATCAAAAAAACTTAAAAATATAGGATGATTAACAACTCCTTTATCATTTCTTGCAACCATAGTTAAATGGATATCATCACCTGATCTATGAACCCCTCTTTCTGTGTAAATAAATACTTTATTTTGAGAAGTTAAATCAAAACCATCTACATCAAAACCATCATATAATAAAGGTGAACTTAAGCGCAAAATAGAAGCTTGTTTATCTTTTGAAGCAATGATAAATAAAGCTTTTGATTCATCAATACCATCAAAAACAGCCAAACCATTATCATCACTCATTTTAGAAGCTAAAACTTGGTTGCTTTTGCTAATAACATCAACCTTAACCCCACCTAAAGCCTTTTGCGTGGTAAAATCTCTCACATCTACAAAAAGCTTTTTATTTAAATTTTGAGCAATCAAAGCTATATCTGAAAAAATTAAGTTCTTACTTACTTTTGCTTTTTGGTTAAAAAATCTATATTTTTTCCAACTCTCCATTCCCTCATCAAAAACATAATCAACATCTTCTTCTTTAAAATAAAGCTTGACTATAAACACACCGCTTAAATCTTTTAAACCATCTAATACTATTTCATTTTCTTGCCACTGATTTTTGGTATTTTTTATATCAAAATCTTTTTTTAACACTATTTCACTAGTATAATCACTCTCTGAAAAAATATCACTATCATAATCACTTAAATTTTTAGCACCTTGAAGATTTTTATATCTTAAATATTCACTTAAGTTATTTGAAAATACTTGATGAACTTCCAAACGAACTTTTTTAACATTCATACTCTTAAAAGCTATTTTTTTACTCGCTTTGCTAGATAAAAATACCCCTTGATTTGTAAAACTTATAGCAGGCTCATAGTCTTTTAAACTTACTTGAGTTTTATAATTTTCTTTTGTACTAATTCCATCAGCACTTTTAATCCCTTGAGCAAGTTGAATTTCATAAGTTTTATTTGGGGAAAAATTACCTGTAAGCTTGATTTTATTTCCAAAAGCTAATGCCTTAAAATCTACTTCTGGGGTAATAAAAATCAATTCTTTTAAATTCTGATCTTGTGAAATATTTTGAGAAAAAAGCAATTCTATGTTTTTATTAACTATATTTGCATTTTGAAAAACAAATTCGCTCTTTGCAAGCAAAATATACTCTAAATCTATATTTTTCTCTAAACCTAAAATTTCTTTATCAAAAACTACTTTTACATTAGTATTAGTATTTTTGATACTTAGTGCTTTAGAATATATACTTGCTATATCACCTTGGATGATGATTTTATCTATTTGAATTTCTTTTTCTTGTGCAGTAATTTTAATAGCTTTTAACAATTCATCTTTATTAAGAGTATAAAAACTTTGAATATTTAAAAGCAATACACTCTCATCATTTGAAATATTTTGAAAATATCCTTTAATATCTAGTTTTTCAAAAGGAGTTTGGACTTTTAATTGCACTTTTTCATTTGCTAAAATATCATTTAAATCTATAAAAATATCATATGCTTGATTTGCTTTTAAAGCTGTAAAAATATTTAATCTTGTGGGTGTTTCAAGCTCATATTTTACTTTTGTCTTTTGATTATTAACAATAATTTCTCTTTCTTTTATAACGCCTATTTCTTGATTAATAATATTAGTATTAAACTCTATAAAAATACTTTGCGTGTTTTCATTAAAACCATAAGCTCTTATAGCAGAGCTTTTATCTTCATTTTTAGAACAAGCAAACAATAAACTTGCAAGCAAAAATGCAAAAAAACAATGTAAAAACCCTCTCATAAATACCTCATTTTAGTAAATTTTTTAAATTATATCTAAATTCACTCTTGCTTCACTCAAAAAATTATATAATTCTTGCATAAAAAATAAAGGAGAAAAAATGAAAAAGAAAATCGCTACATTATTAACAGTTTTAGGTCTTTCAAGTCTTGCTTATGCAGATGGAATTTATGGAGTAATAGTAGATGTAAATGATGGTGCAAAAACCATTTTAATTGACACCACTTACGGTCAAAAAATGAATGTAAAAATTCTACCAAATACTGAAATTGATATGGATGATTGTGGTATTTTTGGTATGGATAAATACGGCACTTTTAGAGATTTAAAAGTAGGAACTTTTATAGAAGCTGAAGTTTTCCATGGCTATGCTCAAACAACACCAAATCCACAAACACCGAATCAAGTTCAAAATATAACTGCTAAAGAAATCAAAATCGAATGCAAAAAAAGAGCTTATTAAGCAAAATAACTCCTAAAAAGGAGTTATTTTAATGCGTTTTTTTCTTATACTAGTTTGCATTAGCACTTTTGCATTTGCTTATAAAGTTCAAGGCATCTTAAAAAATACCACAGCTCACACAATAAGCATTCAAACAAGTTTTGATAATAATTTAATCATCACAATTTTACCTCAAACACGTATTGATGTTTATGGTTGTGGAATTTTTGGAAGCAATAAAAAACAAGCTAATGTACAAGATTTAAAAAAAGGAAGCCTTGTTAAAATTAAAGGCAGTAAAAATGGAAGTATTATCATCGCTGAAAAAATTATAGTTGAATGCGATAATCAAAGAAGAGCTTATTAAGATAATAGCTCTTCTTTGTCTTCTTTATTGATTTTTTCTATATAAAGACTTTGCGAAGGAAAAGCAAAGCTGAGTTTATTTCTTTCAACAATTTTCATTAACTCAAGCAGAATACTTTGTCTTGCCTCTCTAAAACCACCTGCATCTACTGCTTTGGTATAAAAATATACTTCTATATCAATAGAACTTGCACCAAAACCACTCACAGCCACATAAGTGTTATTTTTATACCCTTCTAAGTCATTTACTGAAACTAAATTTTGTCTGTATCTAGCGCGTGTTCCACCATGATTTAACGCGCTATCATCAACTTGGGCTATCAAAGGACTAGTAGCTAATAAATATCTTATATCTTCTACACATTGTTCAAGTTGCTCAGGTCTTGCATCATAAGTGACACCGATAAATAATTTTACATGGCGTCCTATTTTTCTTTTACTCCAATTTTTTATATTTGTTCCCATGATGGTTGAGTTTGGTAAAAATACTAAAGAATTATCAAAAGTTCTAATGGTGGTTTTTCTAAGTCCAATTTCTACTATGGTTCCTTCTATACCTGAAATTTCCACCCAATCGCCTTGATTAAAACTATTATCAAAAAGTAAAAGCACAGAAGCAAAGAAATTTGCGATAATATCCTTAGCTGCTAATGCCACCGCCAAACCACCAATACCTAAAGATGCAATTAATGCTGAAATATTAAATCCTAAGTGCGCTAAAACAAATAAAACAGCTATTACTATAATGATAAAATATAAAATTTTAATGATTAAATTAACCACTTCACGCTTACCACTTTTTTCAGCAAGCTTTGCAACAATCACCATGCCATAACTATCAAAGATATTTATCACAAGCCAAGCAGTTAAAATAACATAAGCAATAGATAAAATATTGCTAATTCTTATATCAACAGGCGCAGGATAGTAAAAAATAGTAAAACAAATTCCTATAGCATAAGCAAATAAAAACCAACCTACCGGCCCTTGAAGTTTTTCTAGAAAATGAGTTTTTATCTCCATATTAGCTGAATTTTTTCCAAATAAGCGTATAAGTATAAAATATAAAATCTTTGCTAGATAAAATTTCAAAGAATAAAAAAAGACAATTACAGCGATAGAAATGACTATTTTTCCAAGATTTACGCTACTAATAGAAGTTTGTTTATTAATATAATTAATCGCATTTTGCAAACCCAAACCTGTAAATAAAAAGTTAGTTTCAAGCAAGCTTGCATTGTTTCTTAGATAAACTAAAATTTCATTATAAGATTTAATAGCATTTCTTAAATTATTTTCATTGATTTCTAAGGTTCTAAGCTGAGTAATATCATTAATTTTTTCTTTATCTAAGGTAAAATTAAAAACCATATCTTCTTTGAGCGAATCAATACTTTTATCAATAATGCTTCTTATAGTCTTACTTTGTGCTCCTTCGATAAAAACTTTTTCTAATTCAAAGATACATAGGTAAAAATGTTCTGCAGAGGTTAAATTTAAAAGTTTAATTTTATTATCCACGTAATCATAATATCTTTTCTTAGCTTGAGCATTTTCAACACTTTTTTGCAAAGCATTTTTAGTTTGCAAAAAGTCTTTCGCCTCTTTATCATCAATTTTTTGAGATACCATTTTTAAAGGTAAAGTAGTTAAAATTGCAGCTTTTTGTTTTTCTATTTCTTTAATATTATCTTGAAATTCACTGCTATTTGTATCGCTATTTTTAAAGCTTTCTAAAAGTAAATTTAGTTCTATATAGTTTTGCACTAGGGCAAAAATACTATTTTTATCCTCTAAAGCGTTTTTTTCTTGTGCATATAAAGCATTAACAAATAAAAAAAACAAAATAATACTAAAAATCTTTTTCATGATTTTCTCACCCTCTCTTGAATTAAAACAAAATTTTCAAAATTAAAATCATACTCATAAATTTCACCCGTTTCTATGATGTAATACCAAGCATGGAGTTCAATTTCTTTTTTATTTAAAGCTTCTTCAACGCCTGGATAAGTTAATAAATTTTGCAAAGAATTTACCAAATTCATTTTTTCAGTCATCCAAGAACGCATAGCTAAATCACTACCTGCAATCTTTAAAACCTTATTTTTTATAGGCTCAAGCAAAGTAAGCCATTTTTTGACATTAGGCATATTTTTTAAATCATTTTCGTTTGCATATAAAGCCGCGCAGCCTCCGCAATTACTATGACCGCAAACTATAATATTTTTTATATGTAAAGAATTAAAAGCATATTCAATAGCTGAAGTAGTTGCTAAAAAATCATCCCCGACTCTATAAGGTGGAACGATATTGCCTATATTTCTTACAACAAAAAGCTCGCCTGGACCTGTATTAGTGATTAAGTTTGGTATCACTCTTGAATCAGCACAACCTATAAAAAGCGTATGAGGATTTTGTTTGTTTTTTAAACTTTCAAAAAGCTCTGCATGCTCTTTAAAATCTTCTTGCATAAATTTTAAAGCACCATCGATCAAGTCTTTCAAGAATAGTCCTTTTTTGTATTTTAACAAGACATTATACTAAAATTATTTTTACTTAAACCAAATCAATAAATTTATTTTTTGTTATATTTTTATGTAGTTTTAATCTTTCATTTATCTTTTTTTTGTAAATTTTGGTTTTAAAAATTATTGGAGGATTTTAATGAGTCTTTATGATAGAGATTATTCTAACTCTAAAACTCAAGAATTTGAAGGTTATGCTAGAAGTGATTTAAGCATTTTTATAAAACAAACTTATCAGCTTTTTGCTGCTTCATTATTAGCTGCAACAGCGGGCGCTTACATAGGAATTTTTGCCCTAGCGCATTTATTTGCACAATCTCAAGCAACTTTTTGGATTTTATTTATTGTTGAAATTGGTTTATTGTTTGCATTACAATGGAAAAAAAGAGAAGCTCCGCTTAATTTAATTTTACTTTTTGCCTTTACTTTTGTTTCAGGGCTTACTTTAACACCACTTTTATATTCAGTTTTAGCACTTCCTGCAGGGGCTAGTATCATCGCTCAAGCTTTTGCTTTAACAACAGTAGCTTTTGGTGCTTTAAGTGTATTTGCTATGAATACAAAAAGAGATTTTACTATGATGGGAAAAATGCTTTTTATAGCTTTAATCGTTATCGTAGTGGCTTCTTTAATTAATCTATTTTTCCAAAGCTCACTTGTGAGTTTAGCTATTTCTGGTATTGGTGCGATTTTATTTTCTTTTTACATCCTTTATGATACTCAAAACATCATTAGAGGAAACTATGAAACACCAATCGAAGGCGCAGTTGCTCTTTATCTTGATTTTATCAACCTTTTCATCTCTCTTCTTAATATTTTAAGAAGCTTTAATAGCAGATAAAAATTCGCGAGATTTTTTCTCGCAAATTTTCTTTACCTCTTTCAAGTTTTTATCAAACTTTTTAAGTTAAAATACTCATTTTATTTTCAATAAGGAAAATTCATGACTACTCTTTTAATTATTTTGCAATTTGCAATTGTTGTGATTATTTGTATTGCAGTTTTATTACAAAAAAGTTCAAGCATAGGACTTGGAGCTTATAGTGGAAGCAATGAAAGTTTATTTGGAGCAAAAGGTCCTGCGGGATTTTTGGCTAAATTTACTTTTGTAATGGGTGTTTTACTTATTGCTAATACAATTGCCCTTAGCTATATGTATAATAATGCTAACTCTAACTCACTTGCTGAAAAAGCAGAACAAATTTTACCAAAAGCACCTGAGACAAATACAACTAACATTCCAGTTGCACCAAGTGCCCCAATTAGCGAAAGTAACACTAGCAAATAAAAAGGATAAACCATGCTAAATGAAATTTATACCAAGCAAAAACAACAATCAGATAAAAGTTTAGAGGCCTTAAAAAAAGATTTTACCACTATAAGAACTGGTAAAGTAAATATCAACATACTTGATCATATTCATGTTGATTATTATGGTAGTGCAACCCCACTTAATCAAGTAGCAACAGTTTTAGCAACCGATGCTTCAACCATAAGCATTACTCCTTGGGAAAAATCAATGCTAAAAGCTATAGAAAGTGCCATAGCTGCAGCAAATATAGGAGTAAATCCAAACAATGATGGTGAAAGTGTGAAATTATTCTTTCCACCTATGACAAGAGAACAAAGAGAAGAAAATGCCAAAAATGCCAAAGCTATGGGAGAAAAGGCTAAAGTAGCCATTAGAAACATTAGAAAAGACGCAAATGATGCGGTTAAAAAACTAGAAAAAGATAAAGCAATTTCAGAAGATGAAGCCAAAAAAGCTTATGATGAGGTTCAAAAACAAACTGATAATTACACAGCAAAAGTAGATGAATTAGTTAAAAATAAAGAAGCAGAACTTTTAAAGGTTTGATAATGAACTTGGAACAAACTTATAAAGATTGTGGGGCATACCTACAAGGGCATTTCTTGCTTAGCTCAGGGAAACACTCTGAGTTTTACCTTCAAAGTGCTAAAGTTTTAGAAAATCCAAAACTAGCAGGTGAGCTTTGTGAAGAGCTTGCAAAAGTTATTGCTAGTTTTAACATTGAATTTGATAGCATTTGTTCTCCTGCCTTGGGTGGAATTTTAGCAGGTTATGAGCTTGCTAGAGCTTGCAATAAACGCTTTATTTTCACTGAGCGCGTAGAAGGAGTGATGAGTCTTAGACGTGGTTTTGAAGTAAAAAAAGGCGAAAAATTTATCGTTTGTGAAGATATTATTACAACAGGTGGTTCTGCGCTTGAGAGTGCAAAAATCATCGAAAGCTTAGGTGGGGAAGTAGTAGGTTTTGCAGCTTTAGCAAATCGTGGTTTTTGTGCGGTAAAAAATTTAAACAACCCTAGAAAAGAAAATGCAAAACTGCCTGAAAATTTACCACTTTTTGCACTAGGAAATTTCGAATTTGATATTTATGAAGCAAATGCTTGTCCACTTTGTGAAAAAGGCACCAAAGCTATCAAACCTGGTAGTCGTGGAAACTAATGAAAACTAAAGCAAAAATAGCTACTCGCTTTTTAAGATTTAAAGCTTTTTTGATTGATCTATTTTTGCTTTATGTGCCTGTTTTATATTTATTTTATTTTACACTTGGCTCTAAAGAAGCCTTTTTAAACAATCAACTTATAATTTTTTTATGTTCTTTGCTTTTTGGGCTTATACAGGCCTTATTTTTAGCAAAAAAAGCTCAAAGTCCTGGACTTAAAGCTTATGATTTATATTTAATTGATCTTAAAAATGGCCAAAAACTTAATTTTTTTAGAATACTCTTGCGCTATATAATTTTTATCGTAAGTTTTGGTTTATTGATTGGGTTTTTGGTAAGTTTTTTAAGAAAAGATACTTTGGCTTTGCATGATATTTTAAGCCAAAGTGTTATTGTCACAAAGGTAGAAAAATGAATAGAAAAAGAATTTATAATCCAAAATCAAATGAAACTTTAAATGATAGAAAAGTATTTAATGGTAATCCTCATGGGATTTTAAATTTTACTAAAGCAAAATACACTTGGGCTTTAAAGCTTTGGGATTTAATGGAGGCAAATACTTGGTTTCCAAAAGAAGTAGATACAACCAAAGATGCACTTGATTATCGCTGTAATCTAACCGTAGCAGAAAAAAGAATGTATGATTTAGTTTGGTCTCAACTTATCTCAATGGATAGTTTTCAAACAAACAACCTTGCTGATAATATCAATCCTTACATCACAGCACCTGAAATCAATGCAGTTTTAGCAAGACAAGCTTATGAAGAAGCAAATCACTCAAAATCTTATGCAGTAATGGTTGAAGCAATCTGTGAAAATACAGACTTAATTTATGAAATGGAAAAACATGATGAAACTTTAAGAGAAAAAAATGATTTCATTTCAAGCATTTATGAAGAATTAGCTGGCGAAGTAGATGATAACAAACTATTACTTGCAATGGTAGCAAATCAAATCTTAGAAGGAGTATATTTTTATAGTGGTTTTACTGCTATTTATGCTTTAGCACGCGCAGGGAAAATGCTAGGATCAGCACAAATGATACGCTTTATACAAAGAGATGAGATTACACATTTGCTATTATTTCAAAATATGATTAATTCTGTGCGCAAAGAAAGACCTGATTTGTTTAATGATACCAATGTAAATAAAATCTATGATATGTTTAAAAAAGCAGGTGAACTTGAAATTAAATGGGGTAAATACATCACTCAAAATCAAATCATGGGTTTTACAGATGATATTATAGAAGAATATATTCATTATCTTGTTGATCAAAGACTAATTGCAATTAATCTTGATAAAATCTATAATGCAAAACATCCTATTAAATGGGTAGATGATTTTTCTAAATTTAATGATCAAAAGAGCAATTTCTTTGAAAGCAAGGTTACAAATTACTCCAAAGGAAGCTTAAGTTTTGATGACTTCTAAGTCTCAAAACTACTCATTTTTTTATACTTTTTAAATCAAATCTCTTTTTCAGTTTAATATTTTATTTTTATTTATTCTAATATAGTAAAATCGGCGGTTTTTATTTTATTTCAAAGGGGAAATGATGGAGTTTTTAGAACTTTTATTAATCTTTATCGCCATAGTCCTCATGATAGTTAAACCAGAAAAAGAAAAATTAGCTTTTTCTATACTTGTAATTTCATGGGCTATTATGGTATTTGACTATTTAGGTCGTAAATCAGGCGCAATCTTAGGCCTAATGAATCTATAAGGTGGCAAATATGTGTGATATTAACAAAACTAAATTCTTTTACTTTTTAATGTGCTTAGCAGGCTTTTTGGTTATTTTATTGCCTGTTGGAATTGCGAATTTAATCTTTGGCTATATGCTAGGTGATAGCCCTTGTACTTCTTGCTGGGGTCAAAGAGAATCAATGATTTTCATCGGCGTAGCGGCTTTATTTGTTGTACGTTATGGTATGAAAGGTAAATTTTTAGCTTTCCTTTTAATCGCAACAGCTTTTGGTTTATGGCAATCATTTAATCATATAAGCGGCCATGCACACCGTGATCTTGATCAAGGTTTTGGTTTACCTATTTTTGGTTTACATACTTATTTTTGGGCTGAAGTGGTATTTTGGGCTGTAGTTTTACTACTTGGTGTTATTTTTGCCTTTGCTCCAAAATTTGGTTCTTTTGAAAAAGAAATGGAAGGATCTAGCTTTAGAAAATTAACTAAATTTAATCTAGCTGCTATGGTTATTGTTGCTTTTATCGTAGCTTCAAATGTATTCCAAGCTTTTGTAAGCACTGGTCCTGTTCCATATAGCGGACAAGGCGATCCGGTTCGTTTTAGTTTAAATCCAAAATACATCATTTGGGATGATTCAGGTTGGAGCAAAAGCTGGAAAAGCATTTCTTTCTTAGGAAAACGCGATGTTAAAGAACCTGACTTTGCTTTTGCGCCTGCTAGTGAAAAACTAGGTATTCAATTTGATAATAATATTAGCAATGCTCCATTTGCAAGTATTGATGAAAATCTAAAAATAACAAATAAAACAAAAATTGATTTTCCTAAAGCTATCAATACACTTGATTATATCAATGGAGAATATGTTGCAAGTTCAAAATGGGAAGTATTTTTCCTAGATAATAATTTTAGCACTAAAGTTGATTTTGTTTTAGATCCATATTTTTCAGCTACAATCAACCCTATCGTAGGAATTATCCCTTATCTAGACAATAAATACATCTTAATGGGTTCTAATAAAACTTTCTTAAGATTTGCTCAAAATCCTAATGCAAATGAGGCTTTACAATATGCTGATTTTATGAAAGGGGCAAATAATTTCGAAGGTCAAGGCAAAGATCTTGGTCGTGGTAGAATTGATACAGTTAGAGCTAAATTCCATCACATCTTAAGCACAACTACCGATGGAAAATATATGTATACAGCAACTGTTCCAAACAATAAAGACGCTAAAACTTTTGTAATTTCTAAAATTTCTTTAGCAGATAGAGTTCTTTCAGCTGAATTTACTCCTAAAGCTGATCTAAAGGAAGGGAAAACACTAGGTGATCTTTATGTAACTTCAATGGCATTTAAAGATGGTAAAATTTATGCATTAAGCAAAAAGCATAATGTTATTGCTGTAATTGATCTAGACAAAGAAGAAGTTGTAAAAACTATTTCTTATCCAGAAAATATAACTAATGCAAGAAGTTTATTCTTTAAAGATGGCAAAATGCACATCTTATCTTATCAAGATGGATCGAACATCCTTTATACACTTGATTAATCTTAAGGCGTTTTTACGCCTTAAGGATTTTAAAGCTAGATAAATAAAATTTAAGATAAAATAACACTTTTTATCAAGGGGTGCTTATTGATTCATATATTTGAACAAAAACAATGTCAAACTATGGCAGAAGAAATTCGCAAAAATACTTTCATCAATGAAGAATTATTTGAAGCTTTTTGTTCCACTCCAAGAGAAATTTTTTCACCTTTAAAAATGCATGCTTATAGACTTGATGCACTTCCTTTAATGGGTAATCAATGGATAAGCTCGCCTTTAACCGTAGCTAAAATGACTATGGCGCTTGATTTTAAAGATGCTGATAGTGTTTTAGAAATAGGTTGTGGTAGCGGGTATCAAGCTGCGATTTTAAGCAAACTCATTAGAAGAGTTTTTACCATAGAGCGCATTGAAAAACTTGCAATTAGCGCTATAGAAAAATTTAAAAAACTAAACTATGCTAATATCCATGTAAAATTTGATGATGGACAAAATGGTTGGAAAAATTATGCACCTTATGATAGAATTTTACTCTCAGCTTATATAGAGCATATTCCAAATGTATTGTTTGATCAACTTGAAAACAATGGAATTTTAGTAGCTCCTTTACTCATAGGAAATCAACAATTTATCACTAAATTTACAAAAAAAGATGGCGAGATTAGTAAAGAAGTTTTAGATGAATGTCTTTTTGTACCCATCAAAGATGGTAAAGAATAATCCTACTAATTTTAGGTAAATATTTAATTTTAATATAATTATTTTTAAACATAAGCTTTTTATAGGGGATATTTTTTTATAATTATATTAAAAAGGAATATTATGAGTTTAAAAAAATACTTTTTTGGTTTATTTACCACTAGCATGCTTTTTGCCTATGAGCAAATGCCTCAAAATGCCTCACACGGAAATTTTATAGACAAAGAAAAATGGAAAAATTTAGATAAAAACTGGATTTATTGTGAAAGTGGGTTAAATCAATATTTTATTAATATAAACAGCAAAAAAACTACAAGCAAAAATCATTCTTTAGAATTTAACTATTCAAACGATTCTTTTGGCTTAATAAATGATGGTTATACCATAAAAATGCATTTTGCAAGCAATGGAAGCCATATCATGCTAGATAATACAGCCTATAATTTATCTCATTTTCACTTCCATAGTCCATCAAAAATTTCTATTAATAAAAAATCATATCCTTTAGAAATTCATTTTAGTCACGTAAGTCAAAAAGGCGATATAGCAGTAGTTGTACTGTTTTTACAAGAAGGCGCGGAAAATCCTTTTATTAAAAAAATCATCCGTGCTTTTCCTAAAAAAGAAGGCGATAAACTTTATGTTCAAGGCTTAAGTGCTAATGAGTTATTGCCAAATGACCTTCAATCTTTTTATATCTTTAAAAATAAACTCAACAAGCCTTGTAATCAAAAAATCACTTGGATAGTTTTAAAAGATATAAGTTATGCCTCTAAAGAGCAAATCCAAACCATACAAAATTTAATAGGAAAAAATGAGAATTTAAAAATACAAGAAATTAATAATTTAGAACAAAATGATTAAGTAAGCTAAACTTAATCATGCATAAAAGCTTGAATTTTTTCTAAATTAGCTCTAAAAAGTTTAAAATTTAACTCACTTGAAATTTTTAAATCAGCAAAAAAAGGATTTTTCAAACTAGCTATGAGCAAATAATCATCTTTTTTCAAAACTCTTTGTGTGGAAAATTCTTTATCCTTTACTTTTTCAAAAATACTTTCATTTGAGTTGATATCTTCTTTTAATTTCTTACTATAAAGCAAAACTCCACAAAAGAAATTCCCAAATTCATCTTTAAATTTCACATCATAAAGAATAAAATCATCAAAAATAAAAGAATTTTGAGAATGATAAGTTTTTAAAGAAAAATCAAAAGCAATTTTTTCAAAATCTTTCTGATAAAAGCCTTGCTTATCAAATTTAGCATTGTTTTGCTTTAAAAATTCTTCACACATTTTAAATACAAGCTCATTGCGTCCCCACATAAGCTTTCTTCCTAAAATTCTAAAAAACAAAACTCCTGCTAAAACAGCAAAAAACAAAGCTATAATCACATCTTTGCTAAATTGAAAAGCAAGAAAAAATATAACCAAAGCTTCAGCAAATGCTAAAATTTGCAAAGCTTTGAGTCTTTTATTTAAAGCTTGCCTTACGGCTTCAAAATCCATTAAGACTTAGCCTTTTCCATTCTTTTTCTTTGAGTAGGATCAAGATATCTTTTTCTAACTCTAATATTTTGTGGAGTAACCTCTACAAGCTCATCTTCTTCTATCCATTCTAACGCTCTTTCAAGGCTTAATTTTCTAGGTGGTACAAGCTTAATCGCATCATCACTTCCACTTGCTCTAACATTCGTTAAATTTTTACCTTTAATAGGATTAACGTCTAAATCATTTGGACGTGAATGCTCGCCTATAATCATACCTGTATATACTTTTGTTTGAGGATCAATAAATAATACCCCTCTATCTTGTAAATTAAATAAAGAATATCCTAGTGCAACACCATTTTCCATAGAAATTAACGCACCATTATTTCTTTTTTCAACTGCTCCGCTAAATGGACGAAACTCTAAAAAGCTATGATTCATCACACCCTCGCCTTTAGTATCTGTTAAAAATTGTGATCTAAATCCTATAAGCCCACGCGCAGGAATTTCGAACTCAAGTCTTGTTTGACCATCTCCAGTTGGTGTCATAGTTTTCATTTCAGCTTTTCTTTTACCTAATTTTTCAATCACAACCCCAGTAAAATCATCAGGCACATCAATCACTAAATGCTCAAATGGTTCTGTTTTAACTCCATCTTCTACCTTAACGATAACTTCAGGTCTTCCCATACAAAACTCAAAACCTTCTCTACGCATATTTTCAGCCAAGATAGTTATTTGCAGTTCACCTCTTCCGCTTACTTTAAATTTACCCTCACCTGTGCTTTCATATTTCATAGCAATATTAGTTTTCATCTCAGCTTCTAGACGTTCTGCGATTTTATTTGAAGTTACATGCTTGCCTTCAGTACCTGCTAAAGGACCATCATTTACCGAAAATACTATGCTTAAAGTTGGTTCTTCTATATGTAAAGGATCAAGCGGCATAGGATTGTTTGGATCTACCACACTATCTCCCACATCTAAAGCTTCAAAACCTGCAATCGCTACAATATCGCCTGTCCCTGCTTCCTCGATGTCCATTTTTTCTAGACCCATAAAACCAATAAGTTTTGAAATTCTTCCATTGATTTTAGAACCATCTGCCTTAGCAAGCATTACATTTTGATTTTTCTTTACTTTACCATTAAAAATTCTTGCAATGCCTATTTTACCAACGAAATTATCATAACCTAGAGTAAAAACTTGAAGCTGTAAAGGGTTTTCATCGCTACCGCTTGGAGCAGGTACGCGCTCAAGTATAGTCTTAAACAATGGCTCCATATTAGTGCTTTCATCTTCAAGTGCAAGCTTTGCATAACCATTTTTAGCAGCTGCATAAACTACAGCAAAATCAAGTTGTTCATCATTTGCTTCTAAAGCCACAAAAAGATCAAAAATTTCATTAATTACTCTTTCAGGATCAGCAGCTGGTTTGTCGATTTTATTGATAACAACGATAGGTTTAAGCCCTAAAGATAAAGCCTTTTTTACCACAAATTTAGTTTGAGGCATAACCCCTTCTTGCGCATCAACTAAAAGCAAAACCCCATCAACCATTTTTAATACACGCTCAACTTCACCACCAAAATCAGCATGGCCTGGAGTGTCTATGATGTTTATTTTAGTGCCTTTATAATTAATAGCAGTATTTTTAGAAAGTATAGTAATACCTCTTTCTTTTTCTATATCATTACTATCCATCACACGCTCTGCTATTTGCTCGCGTTCACTAAAGGTTCCTGATTGTTTTAAAAGCTCATCTACCATTGTTGTTTTTCCATGGTCAACGTGAGCTATAACAGCTATATTTCTAATATTGTCCAAATTTTTCTCCAAAGTCTTAAATTTAAAATCTAATATTATATAAAAAAATTGCTTAAAAATTAAGATTGCTAAATTGGAACACTTGTTGCTTTTGTTTGGGTAAGAATTATTTTTAAGGAGAAAAATATGTCAAATCTAGGAACTCAAATCTTTAACGCTAACTTAGAAAAACAAGGAACTTCAGTTTTAAATAGTAAGCATTTTATGGAACTTTTAAATTATTTAGAAGTTGTAAATTCAAATGAAGAAAAAGAACTAAACTATGCAAAACTTTCAAGTAAAGTAAGTGAAATTTTGGATGATGCTCATAATGAAAATGCAGTTTTAAATGCTAAAAATATAGAAGAATTACTAGTAATATTTAAAAACTTTAATCTTTCTCATGAAAATTTAAAACTTGATTGTGCAGCGCAATTGCAAAATTTATTTCCAAATTTAGCAAAAAATAATTTTTTAGTAGGTTAATTAATGTCAAATATCCAAGCTAGCGATGCTTTAAACTTACTAAGCATCGCTCCACAAAATGAAAATCCTAGCAAAGAAAGTGCTAATTCAAATAGTGATGGAGAAAAATTTTTAAATTCACTATTGCAAGCTATAGATGAAAAAGATGGAAGTTTACCAAAAGACTTTAAAGCACCACAAAAAGAAAATAAAAACGAAAGCTTAAAAGAAACCATTGACGATAAAGTTCAATTAGACGAAAAGGATGCTTTAAAGCTTTTTGAAGGTGCAAATTTTATGCAAATTCTTTCTTTACTAGAAGTTTTACAAAGTGATAGCAAGGATATAAAATTAAACAAACTTGTCCAAGATAATACTGCTATTTTAGCTCTTGAAAAAAACCTGCACAAGTTAAAAAATATAAAAAATATCAATGAGCTTTTTAATATATCAAAAGAACTTGGATTAAATATAAAAAATATAAAATTTGAACAAATCAAAGATTTAAAAGAAGCTTTTCCAAATCTTGATAAAAAAGGTTTTTTTGAAAATGCAAAACAAAACAATACTAATGTTTTTCAAGATTTAATCAATCAAAAAATCACCAAACTTTTAAAAGAAGAACCAAATACAAATAAAAATATAAAAAGCAAAGAAAACGAAGGTGTTTCTTTACTTTCTTCTGCTTTAAAAAACATAGAGCTTCCAAAAAAAGATGTAAAAGTAAAAGAAAATATTCAAAATATAGATTTCAAAGAAAAATTTATAGAAAAAATTCAAGATAACAAAGAAACAAAAAATATAAAAAATATTAATAAAAATGATAAATTAAATGATATTGAACTCATTAATCTAACTCAAAATTCAAACTTAAAAAAAGAAATTAAAGATAAAGAAAAAATAGATTTTAAAGAAATATTAAAAAATGAAAAATTAACTACCAGTGAAGATAGTTTTATTAAAAAAATAAGTTCTGTTTTAGAAAATTCAAAGGACTTAAAAGCTGAATTAACAAATACAAAAAATACTCAAAATTTACAAAATCAAGATTTAAAAATTAATTTAGAGAATTTATTAAATACTCAAGAAAAACAATTAAAAACAGAAAAAAATACTAAAAATACAGATGTTTTTAACGATATTTTCAAAACCACCAAAGAACTTACAAAAGATGATAGTGATCATAATGAAGAAAATTTAAATTCTTACGTGAAAGAAATGAATAGAGTTTCCAATAATTTTGTGAAAAATCAAAATATTCCTATGAAAGAAACTTTCAATGATTTTGCCCAAGAATTTAAAGACAAACTAGAAAGTTATAAAGCACCTATAACTCGCTTTAGCATAACTTTAAACCCGCACAATCTCGGGGAAGTAGAAGTAACTTTAGTCCAAAGAGGATCTAACCTAAACATCAGCTTTAATTCTAATCAAAATACCTTAAATCTTTTCATACAACATCAATCTGAGTTTAAAAATGCTCTTGTAAACATGGGCTTTACAAATTTAGAAATGAATTTTAATAATCAAGAAAGAAAAGAACAAAATAATCAACAAAAACAAAAAAATAACAATAATAAAGAAGATAAGGTGAATTTCGAAAAAGAAATTCAAGAAAAACCAAGCTTAGAAATGGTTTTAGCAAAATATTTTTAAATGGAATATTTTTTGCTTTAAGCTTTAAAAATATATATAAAAAAGGATTTTTATGTCAAATATAAATACACAAACTCTTCAAGGTCCTTTAGCAACACTTAATACTAAAGATATGCCAAATGCAAAAGGAAATGCTAGAGCTGGAGAAGGCGATAGTGGGTTGATTTATAACCCTGGAGCAGAACTTGACAAGGATGCATTTTTAAAGCTTCTTTTGATAGAACTTCAACACCAAGATCCAACCGATCCTATGGATACTGAAAAAATGCTTACTCAAACAGCACAACTTTCAGCACTTGAAATGCAAGATAACACCAATAAAACCATGACTCAACTAGTTGATGCGATGGCAAAACTACAAAACTCTATTGCAGCAAGTACCGGTATGAGTGCATTAGCTGCGGTTGGAAAACTTGCAACAGTTAAAGATGATTATCTTGTGGTAGCAGATGATGATATACAATTTCAAATTAATATGTATTTACCAAAAGAACCACAAAAAGGTAAAAAGACTGATATTGACACTGAAGGTTTTGAACTTAAGAAAAATGGTGAAGATAAGCTAGACATTACAGGTAAGGTAGATAAAGAAATAGCAGGGCCTGGGGAAACTGTATATGTAAAATTAGTTGATGATAAAGGCCAAGAAGAAACTGTTAAAGCAGTAGTTGGTGAGGATCAAACCTTTAAAATCATAGGACATACTCCAAGCGTTGATATCAAAACAGCTAAGATTGATTCAGCTTATAAATCAGATAGCGAACCTGTAACATTTACTATTTATAACGAAGCAGGTGATCCTGTAAGAACAATGAAAGTTAAAGATATGACCGCAGGTATGAAACAAATTGTTTGGGATAGAACAGATGATAGTGGAAATCCTGTGCCATCTGGTAAATACTATGTAAGAGCAAATTATATAGGTGAAGATGGAACAACAGTTAACTCAACTTATGGTGCTTATCCTATCACTGGTGTAAGATTTGAAGATGGCGAAGCTCTAGTTGGTATGGGCGGTAGCTGGGTTAAATGGGAAGACATTAAAGAAATTACAGGATAAAATCATGTTTACAGCATTTTACAATGGAGTAAATGGAGTAAAATCCCAAAGTTATGGTATAGACAATACTGCTCACAATATAAGCAATGTCAATACAGTTGGTTTTAAATACTCTGATGTAGCATTCAAAGATGTATTTTACAGCACCGTTACAACCCAATCATACAACAAAGGTCAAACTGGTTATGGTAGTGTAGCAGGAGCTACAAATGATGTTTTTGAACAAGGGCCACTAGTTTCTACTGATAACGAATTTGATGTGGCTATTGCTGGAAAGGGCTTTTTTGGTGTAAGTAATGCCAATGGAGTTTATTATACTAGAAATGGTGCTTTTAAACCTGATGCAAATGGATTTTTAGTAGATTCAAATGGTAATTATGTGCTTGGAACTATGAATCCATCATTAAAAGAAATTCAGCTAAGCGATAGGGTTTCTAATATGTTTGGTCAAGCTATGGGACAAAAAGTTACCACAGCTTGGAGTGGAACACCTGGAGAAAATTTCCAAATAGGTGGAGTTAATACCCAAGGGCCTATTTCTGTGCCTAAAAATCTTTATTTACCGCCTCAACCAACACAAAATATCACTTGGAGTGGAAATTTAGACACAAGCACCAAAACAGAAGCAGTGAATGTAGATGTAGATGCTTCTAAATTTGAATTTAGTAAAAATGAAGATGGTAGTGTAAAAATTGCAGGTAGTGTAAAAGATGAGCAAATTTTTGGTTTAAAGCCTGGTGATACTATATATTTTAAAATTACTGATGAAAAAGGTGCTAGTCAAACATTACAAGCTACTTTAGATGAGAATTTGGCTTTTAGTATTGACAATCAAAAACTAGATAAAGTAGATTTAGAAACAGCTAAGTTAGAATCATCTCATTTAAGTGTAGAAAAAGAAGTAGCTGATAGCACAGAACTTTCTGCAAAATTAATTAATCCTGATGGTTCTACTAGTTGGGTTAAGGTTAAATTAGATAGAGTTTTACCGCAAAATGGCACAGATTTAGAGTACAAAGCCGTTGCTCAAGTATATGATAATGATGGCAATAAAATAGGCGGAACTACCGAAGGTTTAATCACCTTTAATGAAGCTGGAGCTTTGGTATCTAGCACTCTAAACTCAGTTGATAATAACGGAACAAAAGTCAATATAAACCTTGGTTCTTATTATGATCCAAATATACCAAATTCGGGTTATGATGGACTTCATGCTTTAAAAAATAAACAGCCTTCAGTACACACACAAACAGATGGCAAAGGTGAAGGGTTTTTAAATAATTATTCTATCAACACAGATGGTACTATCATCGCCACTTTTACTAATGGTGATCAAATAGCTATGGCAAAACTTGCTTTGTTTAATTTTACCAATGAACAAGGTTTGGAAAAGCTAGGAGAAAATCTTTATGGACAAACAGGAAATAGCGGTAATCCAACCTTTTTGCTTGATGATAATGGAAATTTCAGCACAGCAACCTTTAAAGGCTCTTATTTAGAGCAATCAAATGTAGATTTATCCGTAGCATTTACAAACTTAATCACTTTGCAAAAAGCTTATGATTCAAGTAGTAAAAGTATCACAACAGCTGATCAAATGATACAAAAAGCAATCAACATGAAACGCTAATTTTAGCCTTTCATGATGGTTCTTTTGAATTTTTTTCTAAAATATATTTTATTTCTTGCTCAAAAAATTCATACACCCTAAGTTGCACTAAAGCTTCTTCTTCATTTTTATCCATCAAACGCTCAAGTCTATGAAAATTAATCTTTTTTGCATATCTTGGATTTTTCTTTAAAAGTGAAGCAATATTTTTAAGCAAAGCATCTAAACTAAGCTCATTTTTTAAAACTCTATCTACATATTCTTTAGAAGTTTGCACTAAAATTGCTTGTCTGCTTTTATCATCTGGATAAACTTCACTTGCAATATCAGCCAAAACTTGCCAAATTTCTACTTTTATAGTCTTATTTGCCACAATAATAGCAGCAAAAGATTTTGCTCTAAATTCTAAAGACAGATGACTAGGAACAAAAAATTCTCTAAATTTAGATAAAAAGTTTGCAAATATACTCAACATACTTCACCTCAATGTTTTTTAAGATATTTTAAGGTATTATTTCAACTGCCTTCTCTTAGACCTGTGCAATGCTATTTTTAAGCACCGCTTCAGGGTGGGAACACAGCAGAGCACTTAGACTTAGTGTGTGCCGCAGTCATCTGGGAGAGGGTTTTAAAGTTTAAAATACCCTTTAATATCCTCACAAATTCTAAAGAAATTTATCCCATTAATAGTCGGATTTGTTTTAAAATATTCATATATTCCCACAAAACCGCTTTCAAGCTCTTTAGACTTTACTCCATAGCTAATTGACAAAGCTGCTTCTATAAAAGCTGCTAATTTATCACAATATTTCAAAGCCTTTCCATCAATAGCCTTAAAACGATCTTCATTAACCGCATCTAAACTACCACTATAAACACTTGGCTTGTTATTAAAAATACGATTTTCAAATTCATTTTTTACAAAGGCACTTTCTTTATTTTGTCCTTCTCTAATACCAAGTATATAGCTAAATTCCTCTCTAAAAGATAGTGGTATAAAAGGTAAAATTTTCTCATTAATAAGCTTCATTTCATACTCATTGATGATTTCATTTAAACCATCTATGCCATATTTTACCGGAGAGATGATATCTCTAGTTAAACTTTCAGGCAAATCATGAAACAAAGCGCAATAAAAATTGCTTTCTATTCTACCATCGCATGCTTTTACTTCTAAAGAATAAAAATAAGACAAAATAGCTACCACAAGCATATGCCCTAAAACTGCAGTTTCTGGAATCCTTGGAGTTTGTGCCCATCTTTTTTGAAAACGCAAGCGTCCACTTAGATCGATTATTTTAGAAATTTTTTGATTAAGAGCTATTTTTCTTGCACCGATTAATTCATAATAATCTTCTAATTCTTCTTCAACCTTAGCCTTAATCTCATCGATATCACTTAAAAACGAGCTAGTTTGATAAACTATATTAAACTCCCACCTTGTCGCAAAATACGACGCAGCTTTTAAAATAAGCCTTTCTTTCGCATAATCTTTACCTTGTAAAAAAAGCTCATAACGTTTTAAAAACTCACCATTTTCAATATCTTGAATCATCGGTGCGATTTTACTTAACACCCAAGCGCTTACCTGCTCATTTTTTGCGCGCGTTATCTCATGATACACATCAGGGCGTATATCAGTCACTACTACCCTGCTTAAAAACTCAAAAATTCCTGCTTCTATGATAAAACGCATATTGACATCTTTTTCCATTTTAGCAATGAAATAAGCAATGATAAATTTATGTGCTTGTTTATCAAGTTCGACTAAATTTGTCATTCTAGGATAATCATTCCACCTTGATATAGAAGCAGCTTTAAAAATATGCTCTATTAATTCTACACTAATCATTTATCTCCTTTTTGCTGTGATTTTACTTTATTTTATAATCTTTAGCAAATTTTATTTTTATTTTATGATTTAATGTTTTATTATTAAATAATCTTTTACAATAAGAAGAATTTGAGATTAACAAGCTTATGTTAATAAAAATTATCAAACTAGCTTTAAATCATCAAAAAAGCTCTTTTGTTTTATAGAGTGTATATCCTTCATAATAATAGCTTGCATCAATCCCTCTTGCAAAAATATTAAAACTATAAATGTCATCACTCAAAGCATTTTGAAGTAAAATTTTTATCTCTACATCTTTAATAGGGCTTCTTTGCATAGCCATTATATAATCATCTTTATCAATTAAACTCCAATCAACCACTTTTTTCAACTCTTTTTTAAGTATTAAATCAAGCCAAATTCTCATACTTCTGCCATTTCCTTCTCTGAAAGGATGAGCTACATTCATTTCTACATATTTTTCTACAATTTGTTCAAAGCAAGATTGCTCCATGAGTTCTATTTTTTTAATTGCTTCATGTAAATAAACAGCAGGAGCAAATCTAAAATTTCCTTTTGAAATATTTACCTCTCTTATTTTTCCTGCAAAATCATAAATATCTTCAAATAATTTTTGATGAATTACCCTTAAGCTTTCAAAACTTCCTGCTTTTAATGTATCTAAAAAACCACTTTCAAATAAAGCTTTTGCCTTTAGTTTGCTTATTCTTTCTTCTTCTTTGGCTAATTCTAGTTGATTTTTTATACCAAGTTTATTTGTAAGTATCATTTTAAACCTTTAAAGTTTATATTTTATAAGATATTTAATATAAACTTTATTAAATTTATGATTTAAAACTCTTTTGTTTCACTTAACTTAAGATAAATTTCATCATTTTTACTAAGTTCTTTATGATGATAAATACTAAAAATATGCTCTTCCAAACTCACGCTTAACTCATAAAAATCCCCATAAAATACGCATTCTAAAACACTAGCTTTTAAAGGAGTTTGTGAAGTTGAAATTTGTATATCATTAGGGCGTAAAATGCCATTTTTACTTTGCAAATATGCTTTAAATTTCTCATCTAAAATTGTATTTGGATCTATAAAAAATGCTTCTCCCAAAAAGCAAGCGCTATCTATATTTTTAGGCTTATAAAAAAGCTCTTTGGCACTTCCATAGTCTAAAATTTTCCCATCCTTAATCAAAGCGATATTATCTGATAAATAAAAAGCATCGTCTTTATCATGTGTGACAAAAATAGCACTAAGCTTATGCTCTTTTAAGATATTTTTGATTTCTTTGCGCATTTTAACGCTTAAAGTGTGATTTAAATTTGAAAAAGGTTCATCAAAAAGTATGATTTTTGGCCTTGCAACTATGGTTCTTGCTAGTGCTACTCTTTGAGCTTGCCCACCGCTTAGCTCATTTGGATAGCGCTTTAAAAGTGTATTTAAATTTAAAATTTCTAAAACTTCATCAAGCCTTTGTTTTTGCTCGTTTTTATTTAAAGAGCTTATACCAAAGCATATATTTTCTTCTACATTTAAATGTGGAAACAAAGCATAGTCTTGAAACAAAACTCCAACATCACGCTCTTGTGGGGCTAAATATACACTCTTAGAAGCAACTAGTTTATCCCCTATATAAATACTACCATCATTGATTTCAAAAAAACCTGCTATACAACCAAGCAAAGAACTCTTACCACATCCACTTTCTCCCAAAATACTGACAATCTCACCTTCTCTTAAGCTCAAAGAAATTCCTTTTAAAACTTCTGTTTTTCCAAAAGATTTATAAAGATTGTCAATTTTTAAGATTTCCATTATTGTCCTTTTTGGTTGTTTTTATTTTGCAAATAATGCATTAAAAATGTAGGGATAATCCCAAATAACACTATAATCAAAGATGGCAAAGAAACATTATAAATTAATTCATTTTCACTATAAGCAAATACAAGTGATGAAAGCGTTTGAAAACCTGAAGGTGAAAGTATAGTCGAAATAGGCAATTCTTTTAAAATATCCACACAAATAATCACCACAGCTAAAGCTAAATAATGCTTCATCAAAGGAAAATGAACTTGAGTGAAAATTTTAAATGGTTTTGATTTTAAGGTTAAATTTGCATAGTCTATATTTTTAGAAATTCGCTCATAGCCTGATTGAGTTGCAAAAATCCCTGAAGCTAAAAACCTCACAAAATACCCAAAAAACAACACCAAAAATCCACCACCTATGGCATATTCAAAAGATAAAAGATCAAAAATATAATTTAACACACCCAAAATCACTAAAATTCCCACAGCTACCACAGCTCCAGGTAAAGAATACCCCAAAGTCGTAAGCCAAAGGATGATTTTAGAAGCTTTTGTATCATTTAAACGCACCACAAAACACAAATAAAATGCCACTCCCACAATAGCAAAAGAACTCACCAAAGCCACACTAAGACTATAAAATGCAGGTGTTAAGACATTGTTTAAATTTTGCATAAAATCAAACCCAGCCCAATAAACAAGCCATATAATAGGCACGACAAAGGCTAAAAACGCCACCAAAAAGCACCATAAAAATGCTAAAAATGCCTTAAAGCCTTTTAACTCATCTTTTGGAGTAGGTAAAAATACATTTTGATTAAAGCCTTTTTTACCTCTTTGAATTTTTTCTAAAAGCATTAAAAGTGCGATAAACACAAGCAAAGCCACGCTTAAAGCCACAGCACTCACTTCATCACCGCCACTTCCCCATGTTCTAAAAATTCCTGCACTAAAAGTATCTACGCCAAAATACGCCACTAAGCCATAATCACTCAAAACCTCCATAGCCACCAACAGCAAAGCACCCACTATACCTACACGGCAAAATGGCAAAATAACTTTAAAAAATGTTTTTAAATTAGAAGCCTTAAGTGTTTTAGCACTTAAAATGATATTTCCAAGTCCATAAGCAAAGGTGTTTTTAGCAAAAAAATACACATAAGGATAAAGTGCAAAAGATAAAATCACAACCACCCCATATGCATTCATGATATCTATACGCCTATCAACACCTAAAAAAGTAGGTATTAAACCTTGAAATTCAAACAAATCAATCCAAACAAAACCCATCACATAAGAAGGTATAGCCAAAGGTAAAATCAAAAACCATTCAAAAAATTTCGAGCCAAAAAATTTATAAAAAGCTATCAAATAGGCACTAACTAAACCTATAATCAAGCACAATACTAAAGTACCAAACAATATAAAAGCACTACCAAAAATATATCGTGGCAAGACATTTTTACTCAAATGTTTTAAGGTGTTAATGTCTATAAAAGGAAGGTGTAAGATGATAGCAAGTATAGGCAGTATGATTAAACTACAGAAAAAAAAGGTGGCAAAAGACCACCTTAGACTTAAAAATTTCAAATTTTATTTTTCCTTAATTATTTCCATTGAACTTCATCAAAAATCATTAAAGCTTCTTTAGCATTACCCCAGTAAGCTTCAAAATTTGGTTTTTCAATTTTAAACTCACCCCATGATTGTAAAATTTTGGCAGGTTTTACTTCTTTATTTACCGGATACTCATAATTTTGGTTTGTTAAAATTTCTTGTGCTTCTTTTGAAAGCATAAACTCGATAAATTTAACCGCAGCTTCTTTATTTTTAGAAGTTTTTAAAACACCTATACCACTTACATTAATATGTGTTCCTCTACCATCTTGGTTTGGAAAAATCACTTTTACTGAATTTGCAGCTTCAACATCTTTAGGATTTTTTGAATTTGCCAAGTGTCCTAGATAATAACTATTTGATATAGCTACATCGCCTTCTTTTGCATAGATTGCACGAATTTGATCACGATCCCCACCCTTTGGAGTACGTGCAAGATTATTTGCTATACCTTGTGCCCATTCTTTTGCTTTTTCTTTACCCAAAGTATCAATCATTGCACTTAATAAAGAAATATTATAAACATTATTTGAACTTCTTACTAAAACTTTACCTTTAAATTTAGGATCAGTTAAATCCTCATAAGTTTTAATCTCTCCATCTTTAATTCTATCTTTAGAAGCGATGATGATTCTTGCTCTTGTTGTAAAAGCATACCATTCGTTGTTTTTACCTCTTAGCTCTTTTGGAGAAAGTTTTTCTAGCTCAGGCGAGCTAACTGAAACAAAAAGATTATTTGTGCGAACTTGTTCTAAATTTCCCGCATCAGCAGTCATAAATAAATCTGCCTTTGAATTTTTACCTTCAACTTCTAATCTTTTAGCAAGCTCATTAGCTTTAGCTTGCACCACATTTACACTAATACCTGTTTTTTCTTGAAATAATTTGAAAATTCCTTTATCAGAATCATAATGACGATGAGAATAAATCGTAAGCTCTTGAGCGCTTAAACTCATAGCAGCTAATAAAGATAGTAAAACTACTTTTGCTTTCATTTTATAAATTTCCTTAATTTAAATTTTGAAATTGATAAGGATTATTATATTAATAATTCACTTTATATTTACTTAAATTGATACACATAATCATTTTAAAATAATAATGATACAAAATTAACATAAATCAAGATATTTTTTCTCTCATTTTTATATAATCACCAAAAATACAATATACAAAGGAGAAAAAATGACTCAAGAACAAATTCAAATCATCAAAGATTGTGTGCCTATTTTACAAAAAAATGGCGAAGTTTTAACTAAAGAATTTTATAAAATCATGTTTGAAGAATACCCTGAAGTAAAACCTATGTTTAATATGGAAAAACAAGCTTCAGGCGAGCAACCAAAAGCTTTAGCAATGGCTATTTTAATGGCAGCAAAAAATGTAGAAAATTTAGAAAACATGAGAAGCTTTGTTGATAAAGTAGCTATCACCCATACAAAATTAAATGTCAAAGAAGAGCATTACCCTATAGTTGGAGCTTGTCTTTTAAAAGCTATTAAAGTAGTGCTAAATGCAGATGAAACTACACTAAAAGCTTGGGAAGAAGCTTATGGTGCTATTGCTAAATTTTACATAGACATTGAAAAAGAAATTTATGCAAAAACTAAGTAATCATAGGCTTTGATTTCAAAGCCTAGAATTTTTCTACTGCATTTTTTGCTAGTTCTTTTATATCGCCTTTTAATTCACAAATTTGACCATTTTGTGCGAGTAAAATTCTATCAGCCATATCAAAATATACATCATCATGAGTTATAGCAAATATAGTAATGCCTTTTTGTTTTAAAAGTGGCAAAAGTTTAGTATAAAAAAACTTTCTAAACATAGGATCTTGATCAGCTGCCCACTCATCTAAGATCAAAATATCCCTTTTTTCAAGCAAAGCATTAAGCATAGCAAGACGCTTTTTTTGTCCAGCTGAGAGCTTTATAGTACTAAAAGTATTTCCCACAAGTTCTACTTTTTCATTAAGTTCTAAAATTTCAAGCCAATATGCTAAGTCTTCTTTGCTAAATTTCTCATCTTCTAAAACATGCTCAAACAAATGAAAATCACTAAAAATCGCACTAATTAAGCTTCTATACTCATAAATATTTTCCGAAGTTATTTTCTCATTATCTAAAAAAACATTTCCTTTAAAGTCTGTAAAAAGTCCAGCTAAAATCATAGAAAAAGTAGATTTACCGCTACCATTTTTACCTATTAAAAATACACATTCGCCTTTTTTAAGCTCAAAATTTACAGGCTTTAAGGCAAATTTTTCATTGTATGCAAAAGACACATCTTTAAAAGAAAGTTTTTGCCAAGTTTTTTTATTTTGATTGAGTTTAAACTCACGAGAATAATTTTCTAAATTTAAATTTAAAATTTTATCTAAAGCGATTTTTGCCATCATAAGCGTAGGAAAACTTCCTATCATAGCTCCAAGTGGCGCTCTTAAAAAAAGCATACTCAAAGCTATAGTTGTAGCACTTTGCAAACTAGCAAGCTCATAATTTAAAGCTATATAAAACTCTACTCCTACTAAAGCTAGCATAGCACTATTGCTCCAATTGTTAGATAAAATATGCAAGATATTTCCCATAGTAGAGCTTTTTTTCTTTTTCAAAGCATTTTTTTCAAACTCATTTTCATAATAATACTTTGCTCTTAAAGGATTTAAGGTTAATTCTTTATGTCCTTGTAAAATATTTTGATAATTTTTTTGTAAAGCATCATCATTTTCTCTAGCATCTTTAAAATAAAAATACACCTTGCTCATCAAAAAATTATCCACCAAAAAAACACACACTATCCACGCTAAACACAAAAAGAAAATTTCTAAAGAAAGATAAGCTATATAAGCACTTACACAAATAATCAAAACACTTGATTGTACAAATTCAGGAAGCCTTAAAAGCCCAAAAGAAATACTACGCACATCATTATTTAAAGAAGCCAAAATCTTTGCCTTGGTGGTGTTTAAAATACTCAAAACACTTGTATCTAAAATTTGCTTTACAACCCTTCTTTGCATTTTAAAAATAAAACTTTGTCCAAACGAGCTTAGAGCAATTTCTACAAAAGAAGAACTCGCAAAAAACACAAGCAATAAAAGCACAAAATACACAATGATATTTGAGTTTTCAAGACTAATTTTTAATAAAAACTCATTGATGAAAACTAAAGTTAGCACACCTAATATACTCGTAAAAATACTAAAAAGTAAAAAAAGAATGATTTTGAGTTTATTTTCTTGAAATAAAATCCATAAAAAATTCACAATAATACCTTTTAAATAATAATTATAAAATTATAACAATTTTTAAAAATTATTTTTTATATCACAAGCCTATTTTATGGTATTTACAAATTTAAGATATTTTTTATCTTAAATTATTTTTAAGCTTAAATTTATAAACATAGTATTAACATTCCGAATATATTAATAAATTGTTAGTAATTATCATTACTAACTCACTAAAAACAAGCAATAAAACCATCAAACACATTAACTATTTTTTGAAAGGACTTTTTCAATGAATATAAATTTATCCAAAAATCACCTCACGGGGGGGGGGGAACGATAATTTTCGTTTTAACTCAAACACTTTAAACTCTTTAAAAAACTATAAAAACTCTAATCTTTTAAAACTTTCTTTATTTACTATTTTTTCCCTAAGTTCTTTAGAAGCTGCCACTCAGGCAAATTATGATAAAACTTCTAATGCTTATATAATTAAAAAACACCATTATGAGAACAATGATGTCTATGATTATAATCTTGATACTTATAAACTCTTAAGTGGTAAAAACTTCTATGGCCAAATGGCTACTAATAAAAACCTTTCAAATATCACTTTAATCTATGATAATCCTAAAGATAAAACTCATTCTAAAATGAATGATTTATATTTTAAACAAGACATACTCACTCCAAGTATTAAAGAAGATATTTTTGTAGTTAATGGCTTTCATAGTTCTAACTCAGCTAATACTACCCTAAATCAAATCAGCTATATACCTTTTTTAGTTTCTGCTTATACTTTCAATGCAAAAGCTAATAATAATACCTTAGTATTAAAAGCAGGAGAACTATCTTCAGTATATTATTTAAAACCTACTGATAAAGAAGTAATTAATCCTAAAGCTACAGGC
>NZ_JANQCY010000014.1:0-35392 GCF_024723595.1 Campylobacter sp. LMG 7929
TCAAGATGTTGATATGAAAAGATTCTTTTATATCAATATGTTTTTTAATATGTAAAAATTCTAAAATATTTAAAAAAGCATTAGGTATGTAAAATTGATCTAAACTAAGTTGTAAAAAATGATTCATATTATGCATAGAAAAAATATCATTATCTTTAATCAAATCATCTTTATTTAGATTAAATAACATAACTCCACCAAAACCCAATAAGCTTAAATTTTTTAAACTCTCTAAAGCTTTTCTTTTTTCTAAATCAATTTGAAGTGTTTTTTGCATTGTTTTTCCTTTCTTTAATTTAACCCATATATAAACCATCTTCCATGATTATAGTAGTAGCTAATGAAATTCATTATTTTTACTCTTTTATATTATGTTCTTTAGCATAAGCTTGTATTTTAGCTCGAAGTTCTTGCGGGAAATTATATCTATATATGGCAGGAATTCTTGGATCAAGGAGTCTATCAAGTTTATGTCTTTTATAATACCATTCTAGGTTTTCAGGGGTAAAATAATAAGGTGCATTAGGATAGCCTTGAGGTGGAGTTAGGGCTGCGAGTTTGGCATGTAGTATTAAAGTATCATTAAAAAGTTGTGCTCTTTCTTCGCTCCAATCATTAGGTGTATCAGTTTCATAACCTTGCCTCATACCATTTTTATACCCTCCCCTATAACGATCAAATTCTCTTCTACTTTCATAAGTAGAATCTACATCCCTTGGATCTTTTATCTTACCCTCAACCACATCACTTCTTAAGGCTTTGTATATATCTCCAAATTCATCGCTAGCTATATCATATTTATTTAAATCAATTACCCAATCCACTCCCATAATCTCATCTATAAAAGGAAGCATACCAAATTCATCAGGTTTTAAAGTCTTAGCTAAGGTTTTAATCTCTTGTTCTCTTAAAGGATTTTTATGCACTCCCACTAAACCACTTCCTACAGCAATATCTGCATAACCATAAATAATAAGCTTTTTCTGCTTTAGTCCAAGGAGCTATGCTTCCTTTGATAGGATCTTTTAAATAAATACTTTGCCAATCTTTAAACTCAAGCAAAGTAGAACTTTGCCCTGTGTAAAGATTAGGATCTAAATATCTAGGTTGATAGTCTTTGTAAGGAGAGTTTCTTAATATACGATCAGCTTCAAATAAAGCTTTAGAATATTCTTGGGTGTATTTGCCTACCTTAGCTCCCCCATCATATAATAAAATTTTATTCGTTTTTTTTTCTACATCTAATATACCACCATTAGGTGTATAAATTTCATAAGTTTCACTCATTTTTATCCTTTCATCCTATATACAAACCATCTTCCATGATTATAGTAGTGGCTAATGAAATTTATTATTTTTACTCTTTTATATTATGTTCTTTAGCATAAGCTAGTATTTTAGCTCGAAGTTCCTCTGGAAAATTATATCTATATATGGCAGGAATTCTTGGATCAAGGAGTCTATCAAGCTTATGTCTTTTATAATACCATTCTAGATTTTCAGGGGTAAAATAATAAGGTGCATTAGGATAGCCTTGAGGTGGAGTTAGGGCTGCTAGTTTGGCAGTTAAAATCATAGAATCTATTCTTAATTGTGCACTTTCTTCACTCCGATCATTTGGAATATCATAACCATAGGCATTTACCATGCCATTATAATACCCTCCCCTATGGCGATCAAATTCTCTTCTGCTTTCATAAGTAGAATCTACATCCCTTGGATCTTTTATTTTACCCTCAACTATATCACTTCTTAAGGCTCTATACATACTTCCAAATTCATCGCGAGCAATTCTATACCTGTTATAATCAATTACCCAATCTACTCCCATAATCTCATCTATAAAAGGAAGCATACCAAATTCATCAGGTTTTAAAGTCTTAGCTAAGGTTTTAATCTCTTGTTCTCTTAAAGGATTTTTATGCACTCCTACTAAACCACTTCCTACAGCAATATCTGCATAACCATAAATAGCACCTAATAAATTAGGTTTATCTAATATACTACTTCCTCCACTTAATTGTATATAAAGTATAGTAGCTTGGATAAATCTTGCATTAAAACCATTTTGAGACATATCATTAGCTAGATATTTATAATCACCTAATATTCCTGCTGCCATACCCCATTCATTATGAAATAAACTTGATCTTAGATTATGTTTATTATCATCTACTATTCTATATAATTTTTCATATTTAGGATCTACATTTCCTTTTTCATCTACAGCTCCTATAGCTTCATAAGGTATATCTATAACAACACTTCTTATACCACTTCTTATAACTAAATACTTATATCTTTCTTTTTTAGTTTTTAAAGATTTATAATAAGCTTTTTCTGCTTTAGTCCAAGGAGCTATGCTTCCTTTAATAGGATCTTTTAAATAAATACTTTGCCAATCTTTAAACTCAAGCAAAGTAGAACTTTGCCCTGTGTAAAGATTAGGATCTAAATATCTAGGTTGATAGTCTTTATAGGGGGAGTTTTGTTTGATATTGTGTGCTTCAAACAAAGCTTTAGAATATTCTTGGGTGTATTTGCCTACTTCACGCCCATCTTCTCTTTTATCAAATATAATTTGATTTGTATTTTTATCAACTTCTAATATAAGTCCATTAGAAGTATAAATCTCGTAAATATCTTTATTACCATTCATTTTTATCCTTTCATCCTATATACAAACCATCTTCCATGATTATAGTAGTGGCTAGCCTTCCTATAAACTTATTAGAATAATCTTGGGATTTATTAGCATCATCGCTTTCTTCTTCGTCATATTCATTTTTTCTTTTGTTTTTTACATATTCTTCATTTACCCCCTTATACATCACTTCTAAATTATGTTGTCCTATGGCTTCTAAATTTTCCATTAATCTTCTTGCTTTTTGTCTATCTTCTATGAACTTACCCTTTTCATCTTGAGTAGTGCTATAAATACCATTTGCATATTCATATAAAATTTGTATAGCATCATTATAAGCTAAGATAGGGTGTTGTTTTATCACTGGGTGTTGTGTTTTATACTCTTCTTTTCTTTGAAAATGCTCTAGCTTACATATATTACAATTTCTAAGTTCTATATTGTTTTCTTCAAAAAATTCCTTATCATTTAAGATGTATTTGCCCTCATTGATTTTATCTTCCTTAAAAGCACTTCTTTTCTCATCTAAAATAATATAAGATAAAAGTCTTTTTAAGGCAAATTCCCTAGCTTTGCTTGAAGTCGTAGCACAAGCAATACTAGGATAATAATTAAGCCCACCTGTGCATAATAAAGAACCAAAAATAAACTCAGATAAATCAAAACTCATAAATCTAGAATTTATCAATAAAGGATAGGTTAAGTATTCTTCTTTTTTTACAGCTAAAGGAAAATCATAATTGTAAGTAAATTTTTCATACATTAGTTTTTCATATAAAATTTTTAATCTTTCATAATTTGTGGGCAAAAGTGTATCGATAAAAGATCCTGCTAAATTTTTTAACACATCTGCACTTAAATTTTTACTTACTTTAATAGAAAAATCAATAGCTAATTGTTTTTTTACTTTTGATATCAAATGAATTTGCTTAGCTTTATCCAATCTTGAAAAACTCTTTGACTTTTTCAACTCGCTTGCATATTCTAATTGATTAAAATAATAATAATTTGTTCCTATTTGATATAAAAAAAGCTTATTGAGTGGCTTTTTACTTTTTGGATTAATTTTTATAAAATGCCCTTTAGGATTAAGTGCATAAAATATCCCTAGTTCTTTAAAAAAATGTACTTTAAAACTAGAAAATAATTTATTGCCATAATGCTTTTTATCAAAGCTTGAATTTATAAAAAATAAAATCATTTTTTTAAAAAAATCAGGCTGGCTCATAAAAAATTCTGCAAAAGGAAAAAGTTGCTTAATGATATTAAAAAAAGTGATATCTATGGATAATTTTGCAAGTTCATTATCAAGCATAATTTCTTGAATACTTTTATCTAAATCTTTTTTCAAAGGAAGAGTTTTATCTGTTTGTGTATTTTCTTTAAATTCAATTTCCTCATCAAAACTTTCATTTAAGGTTTTTAAAAAATCCACATAAGTTTGATCTTCTTCTTCAAAATCATTTTCAAACATAGCTTTAGCTAATTCATCTAAATAGATAACTTCATCTTCTTTTTTATTTTTATTTAATTCTTTAGATAAAAAGATGTAAATTTTTTTATCATTATCATAAAAATAAATATCATCAGGGATAAATGAAATATACTCATTAAAATAATTTGGTATTTTAATCTTTTGATAATTAAGTGAAATTTCTTTATCACCATAATCTGGATTTGGAATTACAATATTTTTAACACCAAGAGAATATTCTTGTGTAAAAGCTAAGTCTTTTTGTAAAACATACAAAGTTAAAGTCAATAAAACAACCGTTAAAGGTGAGTATTTCTTAAAATCTACATTTTCATATGTTTTGGATATTGATGACTCTAACTCAAGAAAAAATTGCATTTGATCATAATAAGAATTGATATTATCTAAATAATTATTAAAAAGCCCGATATATTCTTTTACTTTTTCTTTTTCTTTTTCGCTAATTTCTTCTAGTTCTTTGGGTAATTTAAAAAAGCTATCAATATAAGCAAAATCTTGCTCAACTGATTGTTTTACACTCTCTAATAAATCAAGTCCTATCCAAGAAAGTGTTTGATTATAAAAATTAAAATACCTTTTATATTTTTGATAAATCTGTCCATCAAGTTTCACAAAAGGACAAAGTTGCAATACAAAATCATCTTCCTTTTTAACATCTCTTTCTATAAAATAAGAACCATAATCTCTTTTACTAGGAAATTGTTCTTTTAACCCAAGTTTTTCATTTTTTGTAAGAGCTTTAGGACGATTTTTTATTATTGCTCCTAATTTTTTTTGATACAAATCTTCACAAAGTGCTGCATTGTTAAGCTGTGGTGGATTGGTAATAAACAAATAATTTTTACCCATTTTTGTTGTATTGATTTGATCAGTATTTTTTTTATCTAGTATCATTTCTACTAGTATGGAAGAATTTAAATCAGGATATTCTGCATAAAAGAAATGATTAAGTTCAGAGATATTTGAATTGATTGCTTTTTTTAATGTTGTATCAAAATTTTTTAAACTAGAATTAATCAAAAGCGTATTATCTAACTTTTCATTTTCAATTTTTGGATTATTTTCTAAAAAATGATCAAAAATACCTTGAAATTCTTCATCTAAAATAACTTTATAAAAACTATTTTTATAAAGACTAATAGAAGGTACATTAGAATAAGATGAAAAATCTAATAATACTTTATCATCTATAATCAATACATCAGATAAAATTTCTTCATTGCACAAAGCGATAATAGGATAAAGCTTACTAGTAATAAGCTCTAAAAGTGGATAAGCAAAATCATAATAATATTTTTGTTCCTTATGCTCTTGATAGTCAGAAGAAGAATTATAAGCTTCAAATAATGTATTTACAACAAAAACATAAGGATTTTTTTTGACCAAAGAGATAGGTTTTTTAAGATTAGTTACAGAATCTAATATATTGATAAAAAATTTTGCTATAGCTCTAATAATTTGCTTATATTCATCATCATTAGATTGAGTGATATTTTTTAAAAATGTATTAAAAAGTGTATCTAGGGTAAGTTGTATCTTTGGTTTAATCTCTTGCTCAAAATAATCAGATTCTTTGATATTTTTTAATAATGTATTTAATTCTTTTTGAACTCCTTTTAAAAAATTTTCAATATTTTCTTCATTACTCTCATCAATAATTTTATTGAGCGTTTTATTTTTGTTTTGATTGATTACATCATTTAAAAAATTTAAATTATTAAAGATAATTTTTTTAATACTAGATAAATTTTTATCAGAGCTAAATTTTTGTTCTTTTGTGATTTCATCTTTATTAGCTTGATTTAAATGTATGATTTTAAAAGTTTTTTTCTTGTTAATTTTAAATTTATATTCAATAGTATGTAGTGTCTTATACAAAGAATTCTTAGCTTCTTTATATCCATCAAAATCACCACATATAAAAATAATTTTATTAGCATTTTCGGTAAGATTTTTTAACTCAATTTCCAAATTATGATTTGATGTAATTAAGGTGAAATCTTTTATTTTCATATTTTAATCCCATTCACTACTACAAATTTACAAACATAAAGCTCTTGTTTTCTATCTTCATCTTCTAAGATCTCATCTAGTCCATTTGCGATTTGAAATTTTAAATTTTGCATTTTAGCAGGAGCTAAAAAACTAAAATGATATTCGTTTAATTCTTTATTATCTTCTAGGGAATTTTTGATGATTTTATCATACTCATGTAGCTGTGTAAAATACCCTACTCCTAAATCTTTATATTCAAATTCTTTATAAGCACTTTTATAAACTTTAGCAATATTTTTTGGGATAATAAAATAAAGTTTGATTAAATTAGTATCAAAACTAAAATTTAATTCTTTAAATTCATAATCTTTACTAAAGTCTTGTTTGAATTGATTAAGAATATTAACATCTTCTATATCTTTTAAATCTTTTTGATCTATATTTAATTCACTTAAAGCTTTATTTTGTTCTTTTTTTTCATTATTGATCAAAAGATTATAGATAGGTAGGTTATCTTTTTGAAATCTATCACTTTTATAATGAAGTCTTATTATGGGCTCTTTTAGCTTTGTTTGACTTTTGTTTTGTTTGGCTAAACCATCCTTAGGATTAAAACTATGATCAAATTTAAACTTAGTAGGTACAAAGCTTACTTTTAAAGGATATCCTTTATCTGTGACACAAGCTGAGATGAGTTCTTGTAAGATTACATATTCATTATTAACTTTCTTTTGAGATAAAGAGCCTTTAACATCTACTACCTTGGTGCAAGGATAACTTACTTTTCCTATAGTATTAGGACAACCACTTATGCTAGAATTAAGCAAATCACTTTCTAGCATAATAGGCACACCACTATCTTTAAAAGTTTTTCCTTTGTTTGATTGAAGTATGACTTTACCTCCATGGATACATTCTAGGTTTTGATTTTCTAAAAGGGCATGAAGTTTAGCTATAGCTTGTTTTTTATTTATTTGTATGGTTTTTTGTTCTTTTAGGGTATTTGAAATTAAGTCTTTATACTCTAAGCTTTGCTTGCTTAAGCATTCTAATTTGATATTTAAAGAATTTTCTATAATAGAATAATTAAGCAAGCAAAGTTCATCATTTTTATAAAAGATGCTAAGTTTTCCTTTGCCACTATTTTCATCTTTAGGAGAAAAATAATAACTAGGTGTATCTTGTTTTATGGCATTATCTTGATCTAATTCTCCAAAGTAAAAAGGATTGTTAGGAAGTTCAGCAGAGCCTGTAAGGAGAGTGGAGTTTAAAAAGATATAAGCTTGGTAGTTTTGAAGTTCTTCAACTGCAACACCTACTTTAGTAGCTACTCTTTTATAAATCTCATCACAATCAATCAAATCCCTACAATTAGCAAAAATAAAAACTTCTTCTTTTGGTAAATTAACAAATATAGTCGAACTTGAAGAATTAAATTTTACTTTTGTTTTAATGGGTTGGTTTTTATTAAGATAATAGCTTGTGCAATTATTTTCATAAATCAAATTAATCATTTGCTTTTTTCTAGCTTGAAAAAAATCCAAATCATTTTCCAAGCTAAGACATTTAAAGCACTCAGAGTTATAATTTAAGATTTTCCCTATATTATCTTCTGTAAGTATTTTTTGATTATTTTTATCTTTAACAATAAAAGGCAACCACTTATAAACTGCTTCAGCATGATCTAAATCTTGCTTGAAGTCCTTATTAGATAATTTTTCTAATATAGGTTTATCTAGTATTTTTATATAAAATTGCATAGCTTCCAAAACCAAAAAAGAATCAGGAATAACAAATTTATTTACATTTTTATATTCACCTACATAAAACAACTCTTGTATATCTTTATAAATAAGATTAAATTCTTTCTTGTTATATTCATTATTTTTACACAAGTTATCAAAAATTTTATCCAATACTACACTAATATAATTTTGATTTTCATCTTGGATATCTATTTGATCTTCTGATAAAAGCTTATTTTTCTCACTTAAGTCGATTAAATTTTGTGCATAAGAATTTAGATAATCCATAGCACAGGCAATATCCTTTTTAAATTCTTTGATATTTTCATTATTTTTTATCAAATGCTCATAAAAATAACTCGCCCAAACTATATTATACATAAAATGGCTAGTTAGCAAATAATTTTTTTCAAGCTCTCCTATATGAATTAAATGCAACTTGTCTGTATTTTTATAATCAAACTTATCTTTAATATCTAAGCCATATTTATAACCCAAATCAGCTATCACAGATCTTGATGACTCTAGTGCTTGTCTATATTCTCGTGAAAAATCTTCTTTATTAGGGATAGGTTTAGCTATAGTTTCTATATGATGTATTTCTATACTTGTTTTGCCTTTACTTGCTTGTTTTATATTTAAAGCACATTCATCAAGTCTTTTTTGATCTATTTGTCCTTGTGAATTTTTACATTCTTCGATCAAACCATCGGTTCCATTTTCCACATTTAAAACTTTAGAGCAATTATCTAAAGTTTTTCTAGTCATACCAAAACCAAAAAGTTTTTTAATACCTTTAATGAGTAATTTAAAAACAACTCTAATAACTCTAATAAAAATATTTACAAGACTTACTACAACACCTTCTATACCAGCTCCATTATAAGTATAAAGTTTTTGAATATATTTTTTTTGCCCAAAGATACAAAAACATTGAGCCAAATGTCCTCCTAAAGAATGCCCCACAACATCTATTTTAAAATTATCACTCCCATGCTTTTCTCTAATGATTTTTAAAACTTCATCGCTATAATTCATCAAAGACACCACTTGTGGAATTCCAAGCCTCAAAGCAATAAAACCATCTGTAAAAAATGCATCTTTTAATAGCTGTGTTCCACCTGTTTCAGTGCCACGAAAAGCCAAGATATAAGTATTATCATTTTTACTTGTATCTTTAAAAACAGTATGAGAATAACCACTGATGTTGGTATTTTTTACATGATCTATAACTTCATAACGAGATACAAAATTTTTAGTGCGAGGGCTAAGATGATGTCTTAAATTTCTAGGATTTTCATTGTGTTTAGCAAAATTTAAAGCCAGTAGATTTTTTTGATCTTTTGCTTCTTTGTCTTCTTTGTTTCTATAAATAAAGCTTTGCGCTTTATTTCCAATAACTTGATCCTCATCTAAAGCTTCATTGTCTTTTCTAGGTTTTTTAAAGACAAGATCAGCAGAAAATCTAGCTTCTATAATGGTAGCATAAGCTGTAGGATCTCCTATTTCACGTTTATTTTTTAAAATTAAACTTTTTGAAGATTCATTTTGAATATGTTTATCTTCTATCTCATACCCTAACTTTATCCCATCAGCATAAAGCCACAAAGGAGGAGTAAAAGCACTATCAAAAAAACCTTTTTCATCATTCTCATCGATTAAATCAAGCATAGCATAACTAGCATCTGCTATATTAGCATAGTCTTTGATTTGAGAGATAAGTTCTTTAGAATTCATCAGTAACTTTGTCCTGTATATTTTTCATCACTTTTTATAAATTTATTATTAGTAAAATAATGAAAAGATCCTCCTCCTGCACTTTTACGACTAATGCTAGAAAAGCTAAATCCTCTTCCTTCATCTCCAAACAATCCATAACTTTTTACTTTATAATCTATCATGGTATAAAAAGTAATAGGATATCTCTTACCTTTGCATACATAATAACTGCTCATAATCAAATAAGGTCTTAATTTTTTATAGTTTTCTTCACCCATATATGCTTTAAATTGATCTTCATAGTATACAAATTCGGGTTTATCATCGAAATTAAAATTAGATTCGCCTATTTTATAGCTATTAATATAATCATCACGATAATATTTACAACCATTAGAAAGGACTTGAGGGAATTTTTTCTTCAAATAAGAAAAATTCACAAAATGAGTTTCATTTCCTACTTTGATTTCACTCCCTAAATACTTGCTACGAAATTCTTCTCTTTTTTTCTCTAATTCCAATATTTCTTCTCTTATTTTTTTATCAAAGATATAAATTCCACCATAATTACTTGCAAGAATTTCTAATTCACTTGCTTTATTTTCTTTAAAAGCACATGCACCTAAAGATACTAAAGAAAACAAGCTTAGAATTATCATTGTGATTTTCATTTGATACTCCTTTTTAAATTTAATTTTGGAAAATTATCTTACTTTACTTTGAAAAAAATTATTTTTCTTTGTATTTATTTAAAGACAGTAAAGTCAAATTTTCAAATATATTTTGATCATTTTTGATGATATTTTGCAAGGCATTTTGCAAATAAGTCATAAAAATATCTTCTTCCATCTCTTTAAATACAGGTGAATACAATTCTTTAGTAATTAATTTTAACACAACAAGATTAATTAGTTTTGTATCTTTAATAAGCGGAATTTTTGAAATAACTGTTTGAAAATCATCTATATTTAATTTTTGGAAATTATCATTTAGTATTGTTTTTTTACGATTTTGTGATAATTCATTTTGCAATTTATCTAAAATTTTTCCTATATTTTCATAAGTAAAATCTAAATTAACAGAAGAATTAGATTCCATAATAACTTCAGAATTTTTAATATTATTATCCTCTATAAAACTATAATCTATTTTTGTTTCAATAAGTTCTTTAATGTTTTCTTTTGCCTTAAAATCTAAACCATCTATTTTTCCTCTAGGTTTTAGCTCTATTTCATCCATCTGTGTGTGTTTTTCTATTTCTTTTATTTCTTTTGCTTGCTTTAAAGTTTCTTGTTTAATCTCTTTTGAATCAACAAAACGCAACTCAATAAGACCTAACTTTAGAACATCGCCTTTGTTGATAATAATTTCATAACCATCTTCCAATCTAGAAAAAGAATTATTATAAAAAATATCACTGCCTTCTATAGGCGTCATAGTAAAAAAACCTTCTTCAAAAGTAATCTTCATATGTTTTTCTTTAACAGAATTATTTTTATCTTGTATCCAAAATAAACATTCTGGACTTGATCCAACAAGTCCACCAGTTTCATCAAATACACAAGCTACTGTTTTCGTAATATTTTCGTCAATATTTTCAATTATTAATCCTATGGTTTCTTTATCTATCATTTTGAGCCTTTGTTATATTTTCTACTATTTTAAAATCACTTAATATCATAATTATATTATTAATATCTGAGTTGTTATTATTAAGTTTGAAATCAAAATACATTTTTTTATTGTCATTAAATAAAACACTGTAAGATGAATTTGAATTTTTACTTTCCTGTAATAATTTATACCAAGCCCATTCTCCTTTATATGATTTTGTGTAATTTATATTAGCATCTAAATAAGAATACGCAGTGAAATCAAAACTAGTTCCATTGTTAAATTCATCAGTTATAACATCTAATTTTGTATGCAATGTGTGATCATATATAATAGAAGTATCATTATACTGAACTTTTACAAAAGAAAAATCGGCACTTAAGTCAAGACTTTGTAAAGTAAAGCGCACTCTCATTACATCATTTGCATTTAGCATTAACTCTGATAAATTACCAGCCTTAGTAATAAAATCCAAAAATTCTTTGGAAAAAGTTAATCTTGAGCTAAATTTAGAATTAATAGAGTAAACATTTTTTCTTTTAATTAGAACATTTGTTAAATATTTTTCATAAAACTTATTTAAAATTCCATTTTTACCAAAGAAATTTTTAAAAGAATCTATACTTAAATCTTGTGAACTTAATAAATTAAAAGGATAAAAAGGAGCTATATCATTAACAAATGGTGCATAAACCTCATTCAACCAAACAGTATTAAACAAAGAAACTCCATGGTTTTCTATAATATTCCAAGCATACAAAGAAAGAGTTGCATAATATTTTTCCAATTCACTTGGTAAATTTTTAATATTTTGTTCAAGAGAACTAAATGGGTCGCTAGAATCTTTACTATCGCTTAAAGCGTATTTTATTTTTTCCTCAATAGTTTGCGAGTTATTTGTTGTAAAGTCAGTTATTTTTTTATGAATATTAGACAAATCTGTATTTATTAATTCCATGGTTTTTTGATGACTTCCAACATCTAAACCTACAGCAGTAGCACCCGTATTTAAAATAGAATTTTGTTCTATAATTTTATGATAAGCATCAAACGAACTGGTAATCCCCATAAAACTTGTCTTTATTTCAGCAGCATTAACACCGAGATTATATGCTTGAGTTAGTAAGGTAGCATCGTTGAGATTGGTATTTACACTAACAATTTTTATAAAATTCATTAAAGGATTTTCTTTTTTAGATAGTATATTAAGTTCATTTAGCATAGAACTTTTGGAAATAAACTTTTTTGGTGCAAGTGAATTTAAAATTTCTTGCCATTTATTTTGATATTGCGTTAAATAAATTTTAATAATTCCCATTGCCATATTACTTCTATTTTCAGAATTTGACAAATCATTTAAAATCCACGAATCAATCTCAATGGCTTTATCTATTTTTACATTTAACGTTTGCAAAAAGTCAGCCATACCTTTTTTTGTGTAAATTTCTTCAATACTATCAATTTTAATAGACTCTGAGAAAACATTGTTAGCAGCAAATCCTAATTCATTTTTAAAATTATATACTTTATTGTTTTTATCTAGAATGATAAAGTTAAGTAAAGTATATATTCTTTGAATTTTTGCTACATTATATAGCTTTTCAATAGATAATTTAACCGAAATGTCATCTTGCTGAGAAGTGCTTAAATCAATCTTTTGAAGTTCATCGATACCAGATAGAAAATTTTCTTTAGAAATTTTATATTTTTCTAAAAAATTCCAATTTTCATTAATCCATATTTTTAATAAATCTTTATCAAGATATTTTTGCTCAAACAATGATTTATATACATATAAAGTTTTAATTAAGTTATCATAATTATCATCAGTTTGTAATATTATTTCCATTTCTTTTAATAGGGTATTTTTCAACACATCTTCACTAATTTTATAATATAAATTTTGTGCTTTTTTAAAGCCTTTGTATGTTATGTTTAAGCTAAAATATTCAAACAAACTTGCCTTTTCGATTAATTGTGGATATACACTTAGTATACTTCTTAAATCAACTAATAATTTTGCTTTCTCTTCTATACTCATCATGGGGTAATCTTGCATATTTTTCAACAAAAATGAAAGATCTGTATAAACACTTTGAGATATTTTCTTTTCTTGCTCACTTTTAAGAATAAAATAAGATGAAATAAAATAAGTCATACAACTCAAAAATATAGTTAGACCCACAAGCGATATCTTTTTGTAAAAACTTTTAATTCTACTTAGCGATGAATCTTTAAAGACAATATCTTCAAGCAAAGACTGAACAAAATAACTTTGCTTACTAAAAGACTGTTTTACTTGAGCTAATGGTTTTTTTATATTATACTTTTCACAAATTGTATCAAGCATAAAATTTCTTGGCACATTTTCTTGATAAGCACTTACATAATATACCCCTCTTAAAACTGAACTATTTTTTAAAATATTTTCATTTTGGAGTTGCACGATAAAGTCTTTGCTCAATACAAATAAATTATCCAACTGCTTTAAAAATAAATAAATTTTATTTTTTTCCTCTATAGTGTATATAGAAGAATTTTTATCAACAAAACGTAAAAACAAAGATTTGCTTATCTCTTCAAAAGACTTTTGGATATCTTCTTCTTTAAAATGTTCTGCAAAACTTATACCAAAAGCTTTTTTTTGAATTTTTTCATTAAAAATATCAAAAAATTCTCTCATACCTTCTATCAAATCTAATTTTGAAAAAACAACATAAATAGGTAATTGTACACCTAAAATTTTTTCACACTCATGCACCCTTTTTGTTAAATAACGAATTAAATTATTAGAATATTCTTTTGTGTTTTCCAAAAACAATCGAGTATCAATTATTAAAATAATGCCATTTAATTTACTATGAAAATAATTCTTATTTAAAAATTTTAAAAAATTTTGCCAAATGCTCTTTTTAATTAAAAAGTCTCTATTTTTCTCTATATCATCTTCGGGTAACTCATCGCTACTATTAGGATGAAAAAAATCTTCTTGAGAAAAATAATTTCCCTCAGTATCAAGCAAAGCGCCTTTCTTGGAAACATATAAGCTAAAATTATTGGTAGACTTATGCATCTTTTTATATGATTCTAAACTATCACTTAAAGGATATTCTATATCAGAATAATTTATAAAAGTACTTTTACCAGCACCTTCATTTCCTACAATAACAACAAGAGGCAAATTTTTAGTGTTGATATCTTTTTTCCATGTTTGTTTGGCATCTTTTAATGCGATAAAGAAATTTCTTTTTGCTTTGTATAAAAATTCATTAGATTCTTTTTTAATTTCTTTAAGTCTTATTCTTTTGTCATCCTTAAAAGATTTTATAAAATTACTTAAAGGCTTTAAAAGGAAAAACAAAAAAATACAACACCAAAATATAAAAATTATCCCAAATCTTAAATAAGAATTACTAAAAACATAAATTTCATTAAATGCAAATAAAGAACCATAAGTCCAAAAAAATAAACTTAAGACAACTAAAATAATAAGTATTAATGTGATTACGAAAATCCTAGATTTTAAAATTTGCATTATTTTTTGAAACATAATTTTTCCTAATATAAATTCAAATAATTTTTATTTCTATTTATTAATTTTATATTATTTTTACTTATTTTGTATTAAAATATTAAAAGCTTTTAATATAAATATAAAGTTAAAATTATAATCATAAGGAAAAACATGGCACAACCAGCATATATCAAAATCGAAGGTTCAACACAAGGACTTATTTCAAGTGGTGCTTCTACAGAAGCAAGTATAGGAAATCGCTATCAAGCAGGACACGAAGACGAGATTATGGCTCAAGAAATTTCTCATATTGTAACAGTTCCAGTTGATCAACAAAGTGGACAACCATCAGGACAAAGAGTTCATAAGCCTTTTACTTTCACTTGCTCTCTAAACAAAGCAGTTCCTCTACTTTACAATGCACTTACAAAAGGTGAAAGACTTCCGAGTGTTGAAGTTCATTGGTTTAGAACATCAACAAGTGGTGGACAAGAACATTTTTTTACAACTAAATTAGAAGATGCTATCATTACAGATATTACCTTAGTAATGCCAAATGCTCAAGAAGCAAACAATCATGACAAAACAGAGCTTTTTAAGGTATCCTTAAATTACAGAAAAGTTATTTGGGAGCATACAGCGGCTGGAACAAGCGGAAGTGATGATTGGAGAGAAGCAAATTCGTAATACAATAAGCTCATTGCTAAACAATGAGCTTTATATGCTATTTAATATCCTTATCACTTTCATTAAAAATAATCCCAATAAATCCCAATACCAACAAAGGTTTTTTTAATGAATACAAACAACTCTTATCTTAATTTAAAAATTAACAAACTTGATTTTAAAATCACAAAAGCCATTATAAAAGAAAGCTTGGATCAGATCTTCTTATGTGAATGTGAAGGTTTTTATGAAAATATCAATAATGATATTTTTAGTGATGATAATATTGAATTTAATCCTAATATGCTTATTGATAAAGAAGCTTCACTTATAATTAAAAATCCTTATGAAAACAAAAAGATAGACTTTTCAACTAATATTGATATGATTTATCGGGGAATAATATCTTATGTTGACTATTTAGGTGTTAATCAAGGTAGTGCTAGCAATATTGTAAAAGAAAATTTTAAACAATTAAACCATAAACATTTTTTTAAGTTTAACTTGCATTCTCCTTTAATAAGACTTGATTTTAATAAAGCAAATCGTATTTATACTCATACAAACATAATAGAAGTAATTAAACAAACCTTAGCCTATTATAACACCAAGCTAAATAAAAACATTGATTTTTCTAATATTCATCATATATATGAAACTAAAGAATTGATTTCTCAATACAATGAAAGTGATTTAGAATTTATCACAAGATTAGCACACAATCATGGTATTTATTTTTATGAAGATAAAGATAATATTTATTTTTATGATTTTTATACTCATAAAGGCAAAATAAAAGATATAGTTTTTAATCCTAATATCAACAACCATCTTAATGAAACTTGTATTTACGCACTAAATAAAGAAAAACAAATACAAACTAATGCTTTTACTCATTCTAGTAATAATTCCAAACAACCTTTAAGTTTATATTCCTTAAGCACTAAAGCACAAAACACCAATGTACATTATAATGAGCATTCTCATGAAAGTGAGTATTCCTTTACACAAAATATTAATTTAAAACAATCCCCTACCCTAAAAGAAAAAAGAAACACTATGCTTAATAATATACTAAAAGCAAAAAGCAATATTTATCATCTTAGTTTAAATGAAAGTATTAAAATTAATATTCAAGAAGAAACCACCAAAGAATATACCATTATTGCAAAAGAACAAATTTTAATTGATGATGCTATTTTAGCTAATACTATCAATACCAATGATAATTTAAATATTAAAGACTTAAATCTAAGCAAATCTTATACAAATAATTTAACCCTTACCCCATCTTTTTTAACCTTTACACCTAGTTTTAAATCCAAACCAAAACCTCCAATTAATACCATGGGTATAGTTATAGGAGAAGATTCTAATATAGAAAATCAAAGAAATACCATATACACAGATGAATATGGAAGAGTAAAAGTAAGGATTAATCTTTATGCTAATCAAGAAGAATTAGATAATAAAACAAACATGTATCACCATAGTCCATTCTTAAGAGTAGCTAGCCCTATAGCAAGCAATCATTCAGGTTTTTACCATACACCTAGAATTGGAGATGAAGTTATTATTTCATTTTTAGATGATGATATAGATAAACCTTTTATTAGTGGGAGTTTGTATAATGGGGTAAATGATCCTCTTGTATCGTTGCCACACCATGATCACAAAACTTCCATTAGCTCTAAAACTATAGGAGTATATGAACAAGGATACAATGAACTAACTTTATCCAACTTAAAAGATAAAGAACAAATCTATCTAAAAGCAGAAAGAGACTATGATGAATTGGTTCAGCACAACTTTACTCAAAGAATTTTAAATGATAAAGATTCTATGGTGGATGGGATTTATAATGAAAGAATTAAAAAAGTTCATACACAAACCATAGATTTAGCTAAAAATGTCAATGTTGGTGCTGAGTATCTAATAAATGTAGGTTTATCTAAAGACACCATAGTTGGATTATCTAACACATTAAATGTAGGAGTAGACAACAAGTTAAGAGTAGCTAAAAATTCAAGTGAATATATAGGAGAAAATAAAGACACTGAAATATGCGCAAACAAAAATACCATTATACATAAAGATGAAACTAGAAATGTTAAAGGAAACAAAAAAGAAATTATAGAAGGTTATTACAATATAAATACAAGCAATAAAATACAAGTCTTGAGCGAAAAAGAGATAGATTATAAAAGTAAAGACAATATTCTTTTTACAAGCAATGAATCCATGGGATTTGAAAGCGATAAAAATACAAGTATGGTGGCTAATAATATCACTACCTATGCAAAAACAACTCATTATCTAAAGGCTGATAGTGAGGCAACTATACAAGTAGGAGAAACATTGATTAATGCTAAACCAGATTGTGTTATCATTAAAGCAGGTGGAGTAGAAGTAGTGATAGATTCTAAGGGTCTTGTTGTTAAAGGTGGAGAAATTAAAGCGGAGTAAATATATAGTATTTTTTTTGAAAATAAATACTATATTTTAAAATTTTAGAATGCCAAATATTAGTAATACAATAAATAGTATAAAAAATATCATTATGATTTTTATAGAAAATTTTATAAACTATTTTTAAAATACCAAGGAATATAAATGAAAAAACCTTTTTATAAACTTAAAAGATTTTATATACCCTGTATTATATTAATCATAATACTCGCCGTGCTTGCAAAATTACTTTATTCTCCTTTATATACGATTTATTGGGGAATGTATCATTTTCCTAAAAAAGAACAAGAATTTAGAATTTTTGAAAAAATGACTTTAAATCCAAGTCCTAAAGATATGATTAAAATTGTAGATGATTATCAGCCTAAACTAGAAGACTTTAAAGATTTAAATGCAAAAATGCAAAAGGCTATTTTTGATTTTAAGGTTGCTAAATTATTTGGATTTGAGGATAGGTATTACCAAGCTTCTCTTCAAAATTACGCTAGAGTATTTCTTTCAGTGATAAGAAAAGAGCAAACCTATTTTAATTATCTTAATTTCATAAGCGATTTAAATTCAAATGAGAAACAAAAATACCTAAACTTAAGAGCCTCTACTAAAGATTTAGAAAAACAAATTTTTGAAGAAAAACTTAAATTTATAAAGCGCTATGAAGAATTTTATGATTATTTAGATAGCATAGGCTATTTGAATAAGGGTTCTTGGTATAAAGGTTTGGCAAATATGATTAAAATTTTGTTATATGGTTTTTTTCTAAATTTAAATTCTGAAATATGTTTTTTTATAGATAGAAACCTAATGTTTGAAAAAATGAAAATAAGTTATAAAGTATTTAATAATTTAGATTTAAATATTTCAACAAAACTTCCCGATGGATTAACAGAGGAAAATTGGAAATATCTACATAAAGAATTTTCAATTCAACAAAGACAATGGATAAATACAACCCAAAAGGCCTTAGATGAATGCAAATGAAAATAATACTAGTGTTCATAATGAAAACAATACCACTATTAACATTAAAGAAAGTATAAAAGAAGCCTTAAGAGAAGGACAAGAAATTGTAGAGAATAGTAGAGAAGTCAATGGATTGTTTAATAATAGTGTAAATATATCCGACAAAACAATATCTTTCTCCCCTAACTCTCCCACTAAAGAAACCCTACAACCTTATATTCAAAAAGTTCAAGTTATTACAGATAAAGTGGATAACAAACTAAAAATTGCTGAATATACCTTAGAGTATATTAACAATGGTGATATAACTAAAGTTTTAGTAAAACTAGGAGAAGAAGTTATACAAGATTTTGTTTTAAAAAAAGGCTTAGATATTTCTAAAGAAATAGCACTTATCTTGTTTAGAGGAAAAATTATTTTTGGTATAATTATTTTTGCTGGAGGAAGTGTTATATCTTACTATTTTTCTGAAAACATTAAAGAATTAGCAAAAAAACTGCTAATAAATACTCAAGATTTGCTTAATAAAATCGGAGATAAAATTAAACCTCCTGTTGTATGCCCTAGTAATTCTATAACACCTAATGGTCAATGTATTGATCATCCAAATGATTTTTTTCAAAAACTAATCAATCCTTTCTCCCTCTTCACTCCACGCCCCTACCCTAGCTATTCAAAACAATACAAACTTGCTCTAGCAAAGAAAAAAGAACTTATAACTAAAACAAGTATAGCTTCTACAACTTACAATTTTATAGATGAAAAATATTTAAAAAACATACAAGATTTAAAAGAACAAGAAAAAATCATTGAACAAGAAGAGCAAAAATATCAATTGGATTTAAAACTTTATAAAGAAGATAATAGAATAAAAAATGAAATTTTTAATTCTTTATTTAAATCTTTAAATGAAAAGCTAAGCTTTCAATTAAAACAAGAAAAAAATACTTTTTTAAATTCCAATCAAAGCTTAAGTATTATTGCTAATAAACAATACCTACTAAAGACTTTAAACTTGCAAGATATCAACAACATCAACATCGATTCAAAACCCTATTTATTAAAAGCTTTATATTTTTGTGAAGATTATGTTTTATATGATAAAGATAAGCAAGCTTTATTTGATGAAAACACAATAAAAGAATTAGAATTTAACTCTAGCTTTTATACTATCTTTATCTCTCATAAAAACAAACTAAATGATACTTATTTAAATGCAAGAAAAGAACTTTATAAAAGTATTGATGAATTTAAAAAACTTGGTTTTAAAGATTTAGAACATGCTTATCAAACTTATATGAGCTCTTTTATTATCAATGAAGAATTAAATAGTAAAGATAAAACAATCAATAAAAATGAAAATAAAGAAATAAATAAAAACTTAAATCAAAAAAGTAATATAAAAGAAAGTATAAATTTCAAAGAACTTTCTTTAAATTTAAAACAAGAAAACAATACAAAAGAAAGTATAGATACTATAATAAAAAATACAAATTTTAACAATGAAACTTCTTTAAAAACAAAACAAAGCAATACCATTATAGATGATATAAAAGAAGATTTTAAGATTGTATCTAATAATGCTATAATAAATAATACTAACTTTAAAGGTAAAAAAATTGCTTAAAATATCAAAAAGAATTTCTATTATAGTTTTTATTGTATTAGTTTTTATTATAATTGTTAGTAATGCTTATAACTTTATCCAAGAAGCTTTACAATTTAAAGAAGCTAATGAAAATAAAGCAAGAGAAAATCTTAGTGCTTTAATCAAATGGAGTGAAAACGAAGGTAAGGAAGAATTAGAATATGCTAAGAATTTAAGCAAAGAAAACTATAATCAAGAAAAAGCTACACAAATGATTATTAAAAATCTTAAGATGATACAAGCTAGTATTGAAGATATAAGAACTTTAACTATTTATTCATTCCTAGATGAAGATGAGGAACTTTCAAGAAAAGCTAGTCGAATTGTTTTAAATTTAAATAACGATATTATATCCTATCTTTTATACAATGAAAGAAATATCACAAATCATAAAACTTATTTTTTATTTGACAAGGAAAGATTTGATGCACTTGAAGATTTTTTATTTTTTCTAAATACTCGTTTAGAAGAGGATTTTTTGCAAAATAAAATCAAAAGTCATGATTTTTCACATATTGTTTATTATACATCTTCTTTAATTGGAAACAACTGGGGATTTTCCCATATTTATATTGGAGATCTTTCTAAAAAATTCACATGTAAATTTGATAATTCTAAAACTGCAATAATTTTAAATACAATGAGAAAACTAAATAAAATTACAGATAATGTTACAAGAAGAATTCGTAAAGATTTTTTTTTAGATAATCAAGCTAAAGAGAAGCTAAAAGAAAATATTAATAAAATTTTAGAAAACTTCAACAAGAAGACATTGACAAATCTTAACACTCTACAATCTAAACTAAAAGAATGTACAAATGAATGAGATAGAACTTAACACTCAAAATAAAACCTTAAACGAAACAGAAAAAGAATTGCAAATTCTTTTAAAAGATGCAGGTGTAGATGAAATAGGAGAAAAACTACTTAAAGAAGTAGAAGATGTAAATAAAACGGAAAATTTTATGCATCAAAATGAAATTCAAGACAAGAAAGAAACAATCGGCTATTTAAACAACATGTTAGATACAGCAAAACAATTTAAAAAAGACCTCGAACCCTACCTACTCCCTTTTAAAATCATCATAAAAAGAGCAGATAATACCCTTAGTGGAATTGATGCTTTAATAGAATATCAAAAAACAAAAGATGGTTTAAAAGTTTCTGTAAAAATTGGTTCTGAAATTATTGCTTCACAAATTTTTACAATAGGAATACCAATAATAAGCACAGCAGCCATTACAACTTATAGTGCAATAGCAATTACAAGTAGCACCTTGTTAGGTGTTTTAGCAGCCATTAGTATTGTTGGTACTGGTATGATAATTCTTTGGTGGATTAATTCTAAAATAGAAGATTGGTTAAAAGATAGTGGTATTTCTTTTATTGATTTTATAAGAGAATATGAAACTCATTTAAGTTCTGAAGAAAAATATTATCATAACTTAGCACATTGTCATCAAACACAAATTAAAAATATGCAAAGAATTCAATTATATTATGATGGTAAAATTTCAAAAGATTTAAAAAATTATTACTATCCTTTTTATGATGTTAAAAAAACTCCATCTTTGCTTAATGAAAAAAGTTTACTCAAAAGTATATCAAAAGATTATAAAGCATTAAAACTAAAAGATACAATAGATAATATCCACATTAACTCAGAATTTTATCTATTAAAAGCTTTATATTTTTGTGAAAGTTTTACAAGTTTTAATCAAAACAATCAAGCTTTATTTAACGAAGAAAAATTTCCTTATCATTCTAGCTTTTATACTATATTCTTATTGCACAAAGATAAAATCACAAATACTTATTTAAATGCAAGAAAAGAACTTTATAAAAGCGTTATAGAATTTAATTATTCTCAAAATAAAACCTTACTTGAGAATTTAGAGAAAAACGACACCAAAGAAGATTCTAAGCTATTACGCTTTTATAATCTTTCTTTTAGCCACTTCATCTTAGAAAACAAAGAAAAAAATAAAAAGCTTATATTTTTTGACAATGCTTCATCTATGTCAAATCTTTTACATCTTTATGAGAACAATTGTGATATATTTGTTAAAGATGAGTCATTAATCGATATAGCTTTATTAGAACAAAACTATAATCTAGATTTTAATAAACTAAAAACAAGAGTATTTTTTTATGAAAAACTTCTTTTAGGCGCAAAGGAAGATGAAATTTTTTCTTTCAATGATGAAAAAATAAATTATTATCTTAAATATGATGAGAATAATTTATATGCTTTAAAAGATTTAAACATTACTTATGATTATTATCATTGTAAGATTAAAAACTATGTTTTAGCTAAAAATAGTTTAAATATAAAATTAGAACCTAAAAAGATAAGCAAGCGCTATGCTTATGATGATTTAAACCATCAAGATCTAAATTTAACCCACAATAACACTAACATTATAAACAACACTGCTACTTCAAATTACATCAGCCTTATCATACAAGATGAACATGGCAAGGCTATTGATAATGCTAGCATTAGTATAAAAGGGTATGATCATGAAAAACTAATCAAGCAAAGCATATTGAGATTAAAAACTAATAAAGAAGGTCAGATAAGATTTGATAGAGAAAAAGACTTCAGTAATTGTCATAGTTTTAAAGTTAGATTAGAAGATAATAAAGCTTATTTAGCCAAACCCTTACAAGATAGCAAAAGAATATTTAATAATTATATCAATCATAAAATAGGACTTATACTTAGGTTTAAAAATAAAGATTATTTTAAATATGATGGTTTTTATTTATATCATTTTAAAGGAAAAGATTTAATAGCTTCTTATATGGCAAGAAGTGGAGTAGCTAAAGCTGATAATTTAAAACCATCAAATAAACAAATTGCTTTTAGTTTTTATCAAGATATAAAAGATAAAACTACCAAGAAAAAAGCATATTTTTACTATGATGATGAAAGTATTAAAGATAAATTTGGAAGCTTACCTGAAGGAAAGTATTATTTTAAAATCAATGAGATTAATTACAACAAACAACCTGATTTTTTAAAAGATTATCCTTTTAGTATAGGTAAGACTTGGGGAAAGTATTGTGTTAGATTATACACAGATAAAGAATGCTCTAAAAGTTTTAAAGAAATAGAAATTTCAAATCCAAATAATGAAAAAGAAAAAAGCAAGAATAAAGAAAGTATGAGTAAGGGGGATTTGTATCTTTATAACATTAATGAAAAGGGAGAATTTGGTAGCAATGGTAGTATAGGAATAATTAATGGGGTATTGTTTGAAGATTTATTAAAGCATTTAAGCTATATTACAAATGAAGAAGAATTGCTTTGCGAATTAGAAGTTAAATACCCCCAAAAACGAAACAATAAAATTGTATTTGCAAAAGAAATAAAGGATAGATAAATGAATAGCATAAGCTCTAAGGAAATATACGATCTTAAAGCTCCGTTTGCACCAGGAACATATGTAGAACTTTTCTTAGAGAATAACGACGATATACAAAGAAAATGGGGTTTTTTTGAATGTGATAGTCAAGCTAAAATGCAATTATTATTTGTATCGGATGATTATTTGCAAAGTTTTGATAGTTTTAGTACTTTAGTTGATATTGATGAAGATGGAGAATTAGAGTGCAATGATGATTACAATGCAACTTTAATTGAACAAGAAAATACAAATAAAATTGGCTTTTCTCTTCCTCTTTATAGAACAAAAGAAACTAAATTTGAAAAATATTATATTGTGGTATTTGCTTATGAAGGCGAAATGCCGACTTTACAAGATCCTTATGTGATCATTGATATGAGTTTTAGAGTGGGTATTGGAGAAGATGATAATGTTGCTAATGGTGTTAATCTTGCAAATTATCCCAAAAATATTCAAGAATGGAACCAAATATCACACATACAAAGTGTTTGGGATGCTGTTAAATTTTTCGAATGTCTATCTAAAAAAATAGGTGATACCTTTACTATTATGAGAGAAAATTTCTTTTCATTCTGTAAAAATAATCCTCAAATAGCAGGAAAAATTGCTTATATTTACTATAGATTTGACCTAGGTAGTCAATCTTTCATAGATAGCGTGGAAAATGATTTCAAAGACTATCAAAGAGATAGAGATTTTTATTTTCAAACTTGTAAAGATGTTTTGCTAAATTGCCCTATAGAAAAAAACAATCCTAAAACATTGAAAGAAAAATATGATGAATTGATGCAAGGTAAAAAATTGGATATAGCAATTTATAAAAATTTAATTAGTAAGATTGCAACCGCTATATGTGAAAAATTAGACTTAAATTTAATAACAAAAAATGGTGAAATAGATTTTTTCCAAGGAGATGAAGAAGAATGGGGAGAATATTACAAAAGACGCATACGTGTTAATGAAAATAATCTACATGATTTAAAAGAAATAATAAAAACTATGATTCACGAGATTAGACATTTTTATGTTGAAACTTATTATTATCCAGGACAAGGTATTTTAAGAGGATATTTGTTTTATGCACATGGATTCTCTATAAGCGATGATTATAAAATTTTATTTGATGGTTTTTATAAATTTGATGACAAAGAAAGGCAAGAAAATGCTTACGAAATACAACCAAATGAAAGAGATGCAAGATTTGTCGAAAAAATGATAGATTTTTTAGGCTAAAGAATGAAAATTAAACTTCCTGATTTAAAAAAATATGCTTTTAACAATAGATTAGATAAAACCATATATCTTGGCATAGAAACAAATATTTTATGTGTTGAGGATAGAATAAACGATATTTCAAATTTCTATAGTAGTAAATATAATAAAAAAATTAATGATTTAACCGCTATTTTATATATAGGAAAGGTAATATTTCAAGAAGAGAAAAACAACTTGTTTCCAAAATTTATAGCAAGTAATTTTGATATTAATTTTGAAAAATTAAATAATTTTTGGCTTAATGAAATAACAAACAACAAAGTGCAATATTTCAGGCAAAATAACAATATAATCTTATCCAAAGAACAAATTTACTCATATTTTGATGATTTGCATTCCAAAAACATTAACTTAATTAAAAATTATTTTAATAAAATTTATGAAAATAGTGGCATTACCGCTTTAATCTATGACAGAAACAACCATAAAAACGATATATTAAATCAACTTGATACACTATCTAAACAAGATTATAAAATTACATTTAGTGATGAGCTTTTTTACGAATATTTAGTTTGGAGTCTAAATGACTTTTTAATTCCATATTTTTCTGGTAAATTTCAAGATGAAAATGAATTACTTTTTAATGCCGGTGCTTACACTACATATAAAGAATTATATCAAAAACAAATCAATCTTATACCAAATCCTTACTATGGAGAAAATTCTAATATCCCTTTTATTGATTTTTTCTATACTAATATAAATCCATTAAAATATGGGGTGGGTTATATCGAAGGTTATTTAAAATTTTTCAAACACTATCCAAATTCAAAGTTCCTTAAAAAAATGCCTCCAATAAAAGGATATAAATTCTATAGCCCTAATATTAACCATGATGGTAAAATTTTATCTTCAAATAAAGGAAAATTTTATTTTTCTCTAGCTGAAAATCCTCAAATTTTTATTTATTTTTTTCAAAAATATTACCCAAAAATTTGCAACCTTCCAAAACATTGGAATGAAATTATGTTTCAAAAGTTAAAATTAAACATTCCAAACGAAGAGTTATAATTTTTCTATATTCTTAATCAAACTGCTAATATTAGAATCGATTTTAATATTATGAGTTTGCAAATCAAAAATTGCAAAAATGAAAAAACCTAAAATACATCCAATAGGTATAACAACTAACGCAAATTTCATAAATCTGCGTTGAAAATACTGCCAAAATTTTTCCCTATTAGCTCCATTATAAGCCTTATCAAAAGCTGTCTCATCTGTTAAATTTATAAGAGGAGTTAAAGCCGATGCTATATTGTTACAAAAATAAATAATTTTTTCCTCAACATCTTTTTCATGAGAATATTTTCCTCTATATCCTAAAATCAAGCAAACATATATGAATTCCAAAAAATCCTTGTTTTTGGATGGATTAGACAACCAAGAAAGCGCTATATCGTAAAAATTATCACCACCTAGAGTCTCATCAAATAACCTCACGGTTAAAGTATGATTTGCCCAAGAGCTATTAATAAATAAATCATTTTTCATTAGACTTTCATCTACAAATACACATAAACAATATCTTAATTTTATAATATCTTTCTCATCATACTCTTTAAAAGTACTTAATCTTGAACTCCAAACCAATATTTCATTTACAAGCTTTTCTTTTAAATTCTCTATATAAGCAGCATCCAAAGAATGAACCTTAGATAATCTATAAACAAGTAAAAGAATTTCCAAGCAATTATCAACAACTTTATTGATTTCTAAACCTTTTAAATCACTTTCTAAAAGTAAAGATCCTTCTTTAAAATGTGATTCTTTTTGCATATTACTCCTTAAAATACAGCCCACATTTTTATATCAGGGTTTTTTATATTTGTTGTTAGATATAAACTTATAACATTTTCGCCCTTAAAGTATTTAAACAGCTCATCTTTTTTGTCTAACTTGTAATAAATATAACCATTTAAATAAGGTATAGAAGATGGAATATTTGAAATTTGCTCTATGTTTATCCCTCGTAATTGTGTTGTTACTATACTTTTTATCCTACTTTGAGTATGAATTTTACTTTGAGTTTTAAAATTATATAATAAATACTCATGATTAACATCAGCACTAATAGCTAAAAATAATTCGCCCTCTTCAATAACCGTAGGATTGTCAAACAACAAATCATAAAATCCATTGTTATTATCAATTACTTGAGCCATAGTATATTTTGGAGAAGTTATTTTTGCAAATAAAACTCTCAGTTGATTAGTAAGTGGTAAAAAAGTGTTAGTCAAGTCATCATGATTGTATACTATAAAATCAGAAAAGGAGCTTTCAGTACCAAAAGCACTAAGATCTCCTTGAAAATCAACTAATTTTTCATATAAATTTTCAGGATGTATTTTATCTTTATTGATTATATATGAAAAAATAAAATACCATTTTTTTAAAAGATTAAGCGATAAATAAGTACTAAAATCCAAGGTGTTTTTAGTTTGATCTATACCCTTAAATACTTCAGTGAGTATTTCTTTATGCTGTTTAATTGAATGCGAAATTTCTTCTAAAAATGATTTAATATACGAAGATTTATTTAAATCTAAACAAGTGGGTATAAAACTTTCATCTAACTCTATTTTTTTATTTAAATCAATATTTTTGATTTTTGCTATAGGAATTTCAAGTTCATCTGGAGTTTTACTACCTAAAAAGCCCAATTTCAATCTTAAACTAGCTAAAGTAATGCTTATTTTTTCTTGAGAGAAAGTAATATTATCATTCTCATATTCATCTTCCAAATCAGTATGTTTAAAAACATCATTAGTATTATCATCATATATTCTTGAAGCTACAACACTTCTTAAACTAATGTATTTTGAATTAGGTATATTATTGTGTAAAGATATATCTGCTATAGAGGATAAACCCATAGGAATTTTAATAACAATAATAGAATTTACCAAAGAATCATAATTAACTTCCAAAGGCTCTGGAAGCTCATCTTGTTCTGGTGCATTAAAAATGCTACCATCTTTAGCAATTCCAGAAATTCTTTTAAGTGCTATTTTTCCTTGCATTAACATTTCATTGGAAAATTCTAAATCAATTATTCCATATAAATTATTGAAAGTTGAAATTGTTTTAAGATTAATATTTCTTTCAAAATATCGTTCTTGTTGCTCAAAATGAATTTTATCAATATTTAGCCCATTAAACCAAGCTACTTTTAGCTTATCCGCCATTATATTTTCCTTAGATTAAATATGTCTAACACCATCTTTTGTTATTTCAAATTTTAATGTTTTTTTAGTTCCAAAACCATTAGCATCATCTGTTTTTGCCCAAATTTTTGTTACCTTTTTAGTATTATTTGCAAATAAAACCAAAATACCAATATACGGCACTTCTTCATCTATAACTTTAAAAGCAATAATATTATCTTTAGGGGCAATTTGTAGTCTAATCGAGTCAATTTTATCTCTACCGAGTATAGCATCCTCTCTATTAATCAGCTCTAAATCACTAGCCTTTATAAATTTATTTACATCTTTTAGTTGATACACAATAACAGTCAAAGGAACATCATCATTTCTACTATTTAAATTAGAATTTTTTATATTATCAATCTTTACACTTACAACACTAGAGCAAGAACTTAAAAACAACCCCATGAGCAACATAACAAAAATTTTTCTCATTCCCATCCTTAAAAAAATACTTAAATAAATAACACTATAATTTTATTTTTTATTATAATTAAAAAAACTTTCAATAGTGCTTAGGAGATAAAAAATGATTTTCTGTGATCATTATGAAGAAAATTTAGAAAACTTAGAGATATTTCATTTACTTGAAGAAGAGATGACAAAATACAAAACATTAAATCATGAAAAAATACAATGGGATAAGGTATATGAATACTCATTAGATATTTTACAAAACAACTCGATGGATATGAAAATTTTCGCTTACTTTTCTTTATCATGTTTAGCATTAAATAACGAAGAGTGTTTTAAAATATTTTTAGAAATAATAATTTTTACAGAAAAATTATTTCGAGAAAAACCTGAAAATATAAGTAAAACATCTTCTATACTATTAAATCAAAAAAAGAAATACAAACAAATTGTTGAAAATTTTATTAATGAATTTAATAAAAATTCACCAAAATGCTCACAAGTCACAGCTAAAAGTTTAAATGAATATTTTGAAAAATTACACGAAATTTTAAATTGTAATTTTGCAAAATTAAACATTAAAGAAGAAATAACTCAAACTAAACAATCACCTCTTAAATCTCCAGTGACACAAGTAAATATCGATATAAAAAACACAAAATTATCTAATCTTAGCGATAGAGAATACAGAACATTATTAAATAATCTAGCAATAGAATTACTAGAAAATAACATTGAAAATACTAATGCTTATTCATTGTTTGCAGAAGCAGCTTGGGGAAGATTAAAAACCCTTCCACCGCATTCAGATTTTGTCACTAAAGTAAGATATCCTGATAGAAATTTAATAAAATTACTATTAGATAAAAATACGAATGAGTTAGATCAAATAAAATGTTTTATCAATAACCTTTCACTTAACCCTTTCTGGATAGAAGGATTTAAACTATTTTGTGATTTTTTACATCATCATCAAAAAGAACACTCCTTGAAAATTTTAAATTTACTAACTTGTAATTTTATTCTCAAATTCAAAGATATTACCAAGTTAAGATTTGACAACGGCGAATTAATGTGTAAAGAAGATACATTTAATTATTTTGTAAAACAAAATCAAGAAACTAATAAAAAAACACACACCACATCCGATAAAAATAAAAAAGTAGAGCAATTACTCATTGAAATAAACAATGAAAATTATAATAATTCTTTATTTTGTAATATAAATTCTTTAATAGCCATGGCACAAGTTTTTGAAACAAACAATATGAAAAATAATGCAAAAATTATATACTTACAACTAGTTGAACTTATGGAAAAAACCTTATTAAAGGATTACTTAAGTGATGAGTATAATTATGCAAAAAACAAAACTAATAAAAAAATATAAACTTAGTTATTCTTTATTTAGTTTTATGTATAATTTAAAAAATAAATTTTAATTCAAAAAATAAGGAAGTAAAATGTCTGATGGATCAAGTGCACCAAAAGAACGCATAAATATAACCTACAAGGCAAAAACAAACGGGCAAAATGCAGAGATAGAATTACCTTTAAAACTTATGATAATGGCTAATTTAACAGGTAAAAATGAACAAAATTTAGAAGATAGAGAAATTGTGTCTATCAACAAAATAAATTTTAATCAAGTTATGCAAAAACTAGACATCAAAACCCAATTTAATGTTAAAAATACTTTGGGTGGAGGCGCTGAAGAATTAGATATCAACCTAAAAATATCTAGTATGAAAGATTTTTCGCCTGATAATATAGTGCAACAAGTGCCAGAGTTAAATAAACTAATGCGCCTTAGAGAAGCATTAATGGCTCTAAAAGGACCCATGGGTAATATTCCAAATTTTAGAAAAGCTGTTTTAGATGCTCTAAAAAATGAAAAAACCAAAGAGCAGTTGCTTTTAGAAATCAAAAAAGAAAATAACGAAGAATAAAGGAAACATAATATGTCAAAAGATAAAGTAATTGATACTCCAATTATTGAAAGTATTATGGAAAAAAGCAAATATGCTAGAAATGATGAAAGCTATAGTATAGCAAAAAGAGGAGTAGCCGAATTTATTTCCGCAATAGTTGAAAGCGATAACATAGAAGATAAAATCAACAAATTTGCACTTGATGAAATGATTGCCCATATCGATGATTTATTATCAAAACAAATGGATGAGATTTTACATAATGAAGAATTTCAAAAATTAGAATCGACTTGGAGAGGACTTTTCTTCTTGGTAGAAAGAACTGATTTTAATGAAAATATTAAAATTAATCTTTTTGATATTACAAAAGAAGAAGTTTTAGAAGATTTTGAAAATAATCCAGACATCACCCAAAGTGTTGTTTATAAAAATATTTATTCTTCAGAATATGGACAATTTGGTGGAGAACCAGTTGGTGCTATAATTGGTGATTACCAACTAAGCACTACAAGTCCAGATATGACTTTTTTAAATAAAATGTCAAGCATAGCAGCAATGAGTCATTCTCCATTTTTAACTTCTTTAGGACCTAAATTTTTTGGTTTAGAAAATTATTCAGAATTAGCTAATATTCAGGATTTACAAAGTCTTCTCGAAGGTCCACAATACACAAGATGGAGAACTTTTAGAGAAAATGAAGATTCTAAATACACAGGATTAATGGTTACGAGGTTTTTGACAAGATCGCCTTATGATAGTGAAGAAAATCCCATCAAAAGCTTTAATTACAAAGAAAATGTTCACGCATCTCATAATCATCTATTATGGGGAAATTCAGCATATGCTTTCGCAACAAGATTAACAGAAAGTTTTGCTAAATACAGGTGGTGCGGTAGTATCATAGGACCAAAAAGCGGTGGAAGCGTAAAAGATCTTCCTACTTATTATTATGAAAATTTTGGAAACTTAAAAGCTAAAATTCCTACTGAAGTTTTGATTACAGATAGAAGAGAATATGAACTTGCAGAAAATGGGTTTATAACTTTAACTCTAAGAAGAGACACCAATAATGCAGCATTTTTTTCAGCAAATTCTGCTTTAAAACCTAAAATATTTCCAAACACACCAGAAGGAAAAGAGGCTGAAACAAATTACCGCTTAGGTACTCAATTGCCTTATGTATTTTTAATTTCAAGATTAGCACATTATCTAAAAGTACTACAAAGAGAAGAAATTGGAAGCTGGAAGGAAAGAAGTGATATTGAAAATGGTTTAAACGAATGGGTTAGACAATATATTTCAGATCAAGAAAATCCACCAGCAGAGGTTAGAAGTAGAAGACCTTTTAGAGGGGCTCAAGTAAAAGTGGATAATATACCAGGGGAGCCTGGATGGTATAAGATTGGGTTGAGTGTTCGTCCTCACTTTAAATATATGGGTGGAAATTTTGAACTATCTTTAGTAGGTAAATTGGATAAAGAATAATAAATGTCTTTGTTGGATAAAATTATTCATTCATTGGATGAGCAATATAAAAATATCCCTTTTTATCAAAATGAATTTCAAGAAATAAAAAATAATATACAAGTTTTGCTTAATGCAAAACTTGATGACTGCTTAAGTGTTGAAGATTTTGGATTATCTAGTATGGAAAATCTAAATTTAAGCTCGACAGAACTTTGCTTGAACATGGCAAAAGAAATTCATAAACTCATAAGTAAATACGAAAAAAGAATTATAATTAATTCTATCACATATAATGATTCTTTAAAACCTTGGCAACTTTCATTTTTACTAAAATGTGTTTTTTGTAATGATAATTTTAAAGAATTTGCAATTGAAATTATATTTAAAAATAATCGATATTGCGAGGTTATCTAAAATGACACAAGATGATATACATTATTATCAAAAGGAGATTGCTTATCTTAATCATGCTCGGAAAATTTTTATAGATAAATTTCCCAAGTTAACCCCTTTTTTATCTTACGATAGTAAAGATCCAGATATAGAAAGAATTATTGAAAATTTAGCAATATTAACCTCTAAAATTCATCAAGAATTAGATCAAAATATACCCTATATTGCAGAATCTCTAATTAATATTCTTTCTCCAAATTACACCAACATTCTACCTTCTATGTGTATGCAAGAATTCAAATTTAGCGAAAACAGCAAACTCAACAGATTAATTATTCCTAAAAATAGTACAGTTAAATCCGTATCTATAGAAAAATGTGAATGTGAATTTAAAACAGTATATGATGTATATCTATATCCATTAAATATAGAGAATGTTTTTTTAGGAAGTGAAAGACAATATCATACATTAGATATACAACTTAGAGTTAGTAGAGAAGATTTAAACATAGAACATCTAGGTTTAGATAGACTAAGTATATACTTAGGGGATGATGTTTACACATCATCTACATTACTTTTTTATATGCATCAATATTTAGAAGAAATAAAAGTCATATCTCATGACACAAAAGAAGAATTTAAAATAAATACCCATAATATTAAAACTATGGGTTTAAAGCCAAACGAAAGTTGCCTATTTTATAATGACTTAGGATTTGAATCTTTTTCCTTGCTAAGAGAATACTTTTTTTTGCCTGAAAAATTTAATTTTATCTCAATACAAGGCTTGGATGTTTTACATGAGTGTAAAGGTAAGTTAATTAGCATTTTTTTTAAATTTAATAAAACACTTCCTAAAAATTGTATTATAAAAAATGAATTATTCTCATTATCGACAACACCAATCATTAATATTTTCGAAAAAACAGCAGAACCTATCATCAATAATCACTCGAAAAATGGATATAGAATTTTTATCGATAGAACAAATTTAAATGCATATGATATAGTTCAAATAAAACAAGTCAAAGCACATAATAGCGACAGCGGGAGTAGAATTTTAAAAAACTATAAAAATTTTGAACGTTTTGAATTTATGCAAAATAAAATACAAGATTTTTACTACATTACAAATAAATCAAATTCCAAGCAAGATAACTTCAAAGAAATATCGTTTTTTTCCTCAAACAATACAAATGAAACAATCACAATAGATGTATTATGCTGTAATAAAAATTTACCGACCCGTTTAAAAATAGGCGATATCAATCTTATACCTTTTTATAAAGATGCTATTACGAAAAACATTACCATTCCAACGCCGATTAAGCAAGTTAAAACCAATGGTGATCTTTTATGGAAATTAGTTTCTATTTTGTCATTTAGTTATCAAACTCTTTTAACAAAAACATCCTTTTTTCAAGTTTTAGAAAGCTATAGCTTTCCTGATGATAAAACTTCTGAAGTAGTATGTCAATTACTTACCTCTTCAATAATTGACATACAGTCAAAACCAAGCTACTTAATTGATGAGTATATTACAAAAAAAGGTACTATGAGTATTATAAGTATAGATGATTCTAAATTTTATTCTTTGGGTGAAGTTTATAAGCTAGGATTAATAATTTCAGAATTTTTATCATCCTTTGTGAGTATTAATTCATTTTGTGAATTAAAAATTAAATGCATAAACTCAAAAGCGACTATACACTATCCTTTTAAAAAAGGAATTAAACCTATATTATGAACAATGCAAACTCTTATACCTTTTATAAACTTCTTAAAAAATTATTAAAAGATCATCCCAAAGAAGATATTTTTCTAAGGGTAAATAATGCTCTAATGCATCCTAACAAAGAAATCGAATATGTAAAATTCAATAAAAATATTAGTGATTTTCCCATTGAAATTATGATTAATTTTATGGGTCTACAAGGTAATACATCACAACTCCCTTCTTATATACTAGACAAGCTCTCTAGGAATGAGGATGGCGGGGATGGATGGAGTTTATTTTTTGATTTCTTCAATCACTATCTTCTTTGGATTTTTTTTGAAATTACCACTCTTAACAATTATCCAAAAAGTTTTGATATTAACTTCAGCGATAGAATTTCTAAAATACTATTTTCTATGTTAGGCATCAATGACACAAAAATTGCAAAGAGATACCTACCTTTTGCACCGTTATTACTAAGTTTAAGAAGACCTAAAAGTTATATTGAAAGAATTTTACAAATCACTTTTAATTTACAAAATCAATTAAATATTATAGAAAATATACCCCATCAAATTTACATAAGACACATACAATTAAATAAATTAGGAAGTAAAAATCATATTTTAGGAAAAAATCTAATCTTGGGAAAAAAATTTCTATCTTACCAAAATAAAATAGCTATTTATATAAAAGATATACACTATGATGAAGCTTTAAAATACTTTCCAAACGCAGAAAAATACAAAGAGCTTAAAGAAAGTATATTATTTCTAACTAACAATGAATTTTGTGTTGATTTATATCTTAAAATTATTTTTAATAAAAGAATGCTGTTTAAGCTAGGAGACTACTCTCACTCCAAATTAGGATGGGGTAAAATTTTAGGAAAAAAAATAAAAAATTACGAAATAATACATATTAAACTTCATGAATAATTTTTATATTTATCAAAATATATCATTTATTCATCTATATTAAAATCAAATACATAAGATCTGAATTTTTATTATTAAACTATTGATATTATTAAATTTTATTAATACCCAATATTATGAAAATAACCATAAATTAACAACAAGCTTATATTAATCCAAAACT
>NZ_JANQCY010000015.1:0-31284 GCF_024723595.1 Campylobacter sp. LMG 7929
CAAAAAACGAAATTATGCCAAAAGAATATTCTTTTGTCAAGATATAATATAAAATTTTGAGCATATTTTTTTATATACTCAAAATTTAGGCTAAGTCTAAAGATACTTTTCCGTTTTTGATTTCTGCAACTTTAACTTTAATTTCATTACCTACTTCTAACTTTTCTTTAATCTTAGAATTATGCAATAAACCATCCACGCCTTCTTTAAGTTCTACAAAAACTCCAAATTCTACAACTTTTTGAACTTTTCCTATAAATTCTTCTCCGATATCAAATTTAGGCATTTCCTTTTTGTCGCGCTTTTTGTTAGAACCTTTAGAGTGAAGTAAATTTAATATATACTCTTTGCTTTGAGAAATTAAATCATGATTAATTCCTGTTATCTTAACTTCGCCTTTATCTCTATCTAAGTCGATATTAACTTCAAATTTTTCGATGATTTCTTTTATAGTTTTACCGCCTTGACCTATGATATCAGGGATTTTGTTTGGATCTACATTAAAGATCTCAATCTTTGGTAAAATAGCTTCATTAATAATGATATTTCTATCAGCTTCTTCCATTAGTTTTAAAATATGTTCTCTAGCTTCTTTTGCTTGATATAATGCTTCTTTTAAAACCTGTTGCTCTATACCACCAAGTTTTATATCCATCTGCAAAGCAGTGATTCCATCATAGCTTCCTGCTACTTTAAAATCCATATCTCCATCATGATCTTCAAGCCCCATGATATCGGTTAAAATAGCATATTTTTCATCTTCAAAAACAAGCCCCATCGCCACACCTGCTACTAGTTTTTCACTTTTTACCCCTGCAGCTCTTAAAGCCAATGCACCACCACAAACAGTAGCCATAGAACTAGAACCATTGCTTTCTAAAATTTCAGAAACCAAACGAATTGTATGAACATAATCTGTATCAACACTAGGATACAAAGCTCTTTTTGCTAAATTTCCATGGCCAAGCTCTCTTCTACCAGGAGCTTTTATAGGGCTAGCTTCGCCCACCGAAAAACCTGGAAAATTATAATTAACCATAAATTTTTCACAAATTGGGTTTTTTTCTGTAAGCATATCTGACATTTGCGCATCATTATCATTTCCCAAGGTGGCCACAACTAAGGCTTGGGTTTGCCCTCTAGTAAAAAGACAAGATCCATGTGTGCTTGGTAAAATATTTGTTTCTATGTCTATTTTTCTAACATCCTTTAAACCTCTACCATCTGCTCTTTTATTTTCATTAATAATTTGGCTTCTAATAAGTTCTCTTTTGCATAAATGTAAAGCTTTTTCAATATCTTCAAATTTCCATTCGTTTTCAATAGCCATAGATTCACTTTCAATCTCTTTTGCTATTTGTAAAATTTCACTTGCCCTTTCACTTTTTGCCATTTGATTAATAGCAATTTTGAGTTTTGTTATATAAGTATTTTTTATATAGTCAATAATTTGAATATTATCTGACTCTATTTTAAACTCAAGTTTAGAATTTTTTCTATAAGCAGCAAATGCTTTTTCATATTCATTGGAACCACGCAAGATTGCACTACTTGCAAAATCTAAAGCCTTTAAAGTATCATCTTCGCTAAGTTCATTCATACGGTGTTTATCATCTTGCTTGTTTGCCAAAGCTCTCATTTCTATCATTAAAAGCTCATCTTTAACACCTGCTACATAAAGATCTAAAGTGCTATTTTTTAACTCGCTATTGCTTGGATTTAAAACAAATTCATTATTTATACGACCTATTCTTACACCACAAACAGGTGCTTTAATAGGGATATCACTTAAATACAAAGCAACGCTTGCAGCGTTTAAACTTATCACTTGTAAATCTACTTCAGGATCAGCAGAAAGAACCATTACAACAATTTGAGTTGGATATGCATATCCTTTTGGAAAAAGAGGTCTTAAACTTCTATCTATAATCCTAGCGCTTAATGTTTCATTGTCGCCTGGCTTAGTTTCTCTTTTTACATAACCTCCTGGAATTTTACCTGCTGCATAAGCTTTTTCTATATATTGTACCGTAAGAGGCAAAAAATCCTCTTCTACCATTTTTTCTTCTCTTGCCACAGTTGCTAAAACTACTGCATTTTTTTCTTGCATTAAAACTGCACCTGCTGCTTGTTTTGCTACTTTATCGGTATCAAATATTTCAAGGTGATTATTGATATTTATTTCATGTCGCATGATTTTCCTTTAAATTTTTATCATAGACAAAACCAAATAAGCTTTTTAAATTTTAAAAACTAAAACTTAAAAAGCCTGTTTTTATTTTGCCTATAAATTTATATCTAAACAACTTATTGCTCAGATATAAATTTATTTTTTTAAAGGTAAATAATACCTACTTTCTTCTAAAATATCTAAAATTTCGTGAGCTTGCAAAATCGTTTTATTTTTAAAATAAAACTCAATATCTACAAAATGATCAATTTTTTGCACGCAATAAACCTCATCTGCAAAAACACTAATATAATCATATACATCACTTGGCATTAAAGCGGTGGCATAAATAATACTACTAACCTCTTCTTTTAACAAACTTTTTATACATGAAGAAGCAGTAATCCCACTCTCACACCCCTCATGCAACATTAAAATATTTTTTCCTTTTAAATCTTTTAAAAGATTACCTTTTCTATAACGATATACATTCTTTAAAATTTTTTCTTCATAAGTTCTATTTGCCTCACCATAAATATAATCTAAGCTTATATCAAAAGCCTTAACTAAGGCTTCATTGTAAACTAATTCTTTTGTTTCGCTAATCATAGCTATTTGACATTCATCATTATTAGGAGCTTTGATTTGCTCTGTAAATAAAAAATCATAGGGTATTTCTAATTTTTTTGCCAATGCATCAACAAAAACTATAGATTTTAAAGAAGGAGTAATAATGATATAATCTTTTAATTTATTTAATGGAAGTAAATCATATAATCTTTCAAGCGCATCTTTTTCATCTTCAAAAAACATTATATAGACCTTTCATTTTCTTCCAGAGAAAAATCATAAGATACACCACCCAAAGGATAAAAATTAAACATAAAATACACACCACTCTGATCTTTAGCACTAATCCCACCACTAGTAAGTTTAGGTGAAATATCCTTACGATACATCAAAGAATAATTCCAACACTTTCTTTGATAAGTATAACCTATCTCCCATTTTTCAGGATCTTTATTCAAATCAAACCACAAACCACCAAATATTTGATAGTTGGTATTTATATCATACTGAGCTTTAGTTCCTAAAAAATTATATTTTTCTTTTTCATATATTCTATAAGCATGATTTAAACTAACTTTCCACTCACCATAATCAAATAAGGCCTCACTAAATACTTTATCAAAGCGATTATCTACCCCTGAATATTCCGCCTCATTTCTTAAACTTATATAATCATTATAAAAATATTCCACAACATTATCAAAACCACCAAAACTACCTTCTTTGGTAAAATACTTAGCCTTTAAACTATGATATAGCTTTTTTTTGCCTAAAGCACTATAAAAATACTGATACATCGAAAAATTAAACTGCTCAGGATCATCTTTTAATTCTATAAAATCTTCGGTAATTTTACCTGATTTGGCTCCAGGTATAAAATAATTAGCACCTAAATACAAGGTATGATAAAAATTTTCATAAGGTTTAGAAAGATCTGTATATAAAGAAAAATTATGTGAATTTCTAAACAAATGCTCTTGATTTTTAATATCTGTATTAGAATAATCTACAAAATTTGCATAAACTCTTTCTGTAAAGGCAAAATTTAAAAAATCATCCAAAAAACTTGTATGATAAATTAAAGGTAAATCAAAATCTAAAGTTTTAGCATAAATACCCGTATGTCTATAATATCTATGAAAAGAAGCATCTAAGCTATACTGTATATAGTTATCAAAAAAACCATTTAAATATCTATGATATTGAAAAGAAGGGTATTCTTGCATGGTATCTTTGTTGCTAATTTTAGAAGTGTCTATATAATACTTCGCATAAGCACCATAATAATTATCATCATCAGATAAGAAATAATTTATTTTTGAGGTAACCAAAGAAGCTTCAGTTTTTGCACTAGAGCTTAAGTTCATATAATCTACATCATTTAAATAAGTAGCATCAATCCATAAACCTTCTTGAAATTCATCGCTCAAAAGGCTCTTGAGTAAAGCTTCACTTGAATATTTAATCTCTAAACCATAATGTTCTTTGTTTTTTAAATTTTCTTCTTTTTTATAGCTTGTTTTTTCTCCAAAAATACCACCACTAATTTCACCTTGAGAATAAGGACTATCAATAAATCTTAAAGTTGAGTATAATCCATAGCCTCTTTTTGTCCTAATTTGAGGTTCAAATTGAATATCTGCATTATCATCAATAACATAATAGATTGGTTGGTTATAATATAACCCCTCGCTTTGTTTTAAAACCACCTGAGGAATTAACAAACCACTTTTCCTTTTAGTGTCTACACTAAAGCCAAAATACGGCAAATACATCACAGGAGTATTTTTTACATACAATCTTGCATTATAAAGATGTAAAAAATTACTCTCTTTATTTAATTTTCCTTCATCAAAACGAATTTCCCAATCAGGATTTTCAACATTACAACTAGAAACAACCGACTTTTTAGTTACAACAAACTTATCATTTAAATCTGCTTGATGACATTGCAACCAAACCTCTAAATCGTTATTTGAAAAAAATAAATTTTTAAAAGCTGTTGTGTTATCTTTAAGATTAATTTTAGTATAAGTAGAATTAGTTCTTTCTTTTTGTCCTCGTAAGATATTCACATCACCAAACAATTCTAAATCTTTAGTTGTTTCATTAAATTTAGCCTCGCTTGCAGTTATTAAATACAAATCAGAAACTACAACCACATTGTTTTTTGCTTCTATGATATCATTTGTTTTTACAACATCTAAAGCATAAATGTCTACCTTAGAAGCATACAAACTCCCTACACAAGCTAAAGAAAGCAATATTTTACGCAAGATCTATCACCACTGTTTTGGCTGCATAATCATGCCAAGTTTTCAAAACAATATTACTCAAAGCCCAAGCAAATCCTAAACCATACAACATATCACTAATTTGTCTTACACCTGCTCTTAGAGCGCTTTGAGTAAAATTTGGTTTATCTAGCAATTCTTGATCAATCACCATGATCTTCAAAAGCATTTTTCCTAAAGTTGCGCCATATAAATAAGTAAATAAACTATGATATGCAAACTGTAAAATCAAAATCCCACCAGCAAAACGTATTAAAAGATTATGAATTTCTTCATAAGTTTGCATAGAATTAATTTTATCGAGCAAAATAATACTTACGATGCCCAAAATTACAAAACTATCAACAACATAAGCTAAAAATCTTTTTTTTAAACTTGCTATTTTTATTTCTTCTTTTTCTAGCTTATCAAATAATTCTTGATTGGTGCTCATTTAAGAACCTGAAAGGCAATATCTTTTCTGTATTGTTTTCCTTTAAAATGGACATTTTCACAAAGTATATAAGCGTTTTTTTGAGCTTCTTCAATGCTTTTGCCAGTTCCCACACAAACCAACACGCGACCACCGCTGGCATATAATTTATCATCTTCTAAACTCACACCAGCATAAGAAATATGAGAATTTTGTGGAATATCGCCTATCTCAATCAAAGCTTTTGGTGAGTCCTTGTAAGGATAATTTTTACTTGCACAAACCACACCCACAGCAAATTCATTTTTAATTTTTATATGAGTATTAGCAAGATTTTTATTCACACATGCTAAAAATAAATCCAAAGGATTTTCTATTAAAGGCATCAAAACCTCACATTCAGGATCACCAAAACGCACATTATACTCTAAAACATAAGGTTTATTATTTACAACCATCAAGCCTATAAACAACACTCCAACAAATTCAGCACCTTCTTCTTTCATGCCTTTAAGAGTTGGCGTCACTATATCTTTCTTCACTTGCTCTAACAAATTTTCACTTGCTAAAGTACTTGGAGCATAAGCCCCCATGCCACCCGTATTAGGCCCTTTATCATTATCTAATAATCTTTTATGATCTTGCGCTGCAGGCAACAATATAAAATCATTTCCATCGCAAACTGCAAATACGCTTAATTCAAAACCATCAAGATATTCTTCAATCACAACAATTTTTCCAGCTTCCCCAAAGCTTTCTCCACTTAGCATATTTTTAGTAGCTTCTAAAGCTTCTTCATGGCTTTGCGCGATAATCACCCCTTTACCTGCGCATAAGCCATCTGCTTTTACAACAATAGGAGGTGTTAAAGATGTGATAAATTTCTTAGCTTTTTCATAATCAGTTGTGTTTAAAAATTTAGCTGTTTTGATTTTATATTTTTTTAAAAAACTCTTCATAAAAGATTTTGAAGCTTCCAACATAGCAGCAGCTTTAGTAGGCCCAAAAATAGCAATATTGTTTTCTTTAAAAAGATCTACTATACCCTCTGCTAAAAAATTTTCACTCCCAACTATGCAAAGATCAATCTCAGATGCTTTTGCATAAGCTGTTATAACTTTAGGATCTTTCATATTAAGATTTGTTCCTATTTTAGCAGTAGCACCATTTCCTGGAGCAAAATAAAATTCTAAATTATCATTTGTTTTTTGAAGAGCCAAAGCGATAGAATACTCCCTAGCACCGCTTCCTAGTATTAAAATTTTCATTATTTTCCTTAAAAATATTACAAAAACCCAAATGGCCGGAGTATAAGTGTCTGACCCTCAAAAAGTCAAAGTATGCCATTAGGTGATTTTTAAAGGCTGCAGCTTCTCGCTTTTTTCAAAACTCAAACGAAGTCACAGAACACGGTAAATCACACATCACAGCTTATAATTAATGTGTTGGATCCTCTTTAATACCATATCGAACCATTTAGGCAGTATAATTATAACTAACAAAACTTAAAAATAGCGTTTAAAAGGTTTTTATAAAATCTTAAATTTTGTCTTAGAATCTTTCTTTAAAAAATATTTTCCTTCCAAAATAACATCAGCAACAGGCGCCCATATAGTCTTTTCATCGACATAAACTATATCAAATTCAGTATTTTTCATTAACCCTTGGTAATTTACTTTCTTAGGTGCATGCTTAACTACATAATAAGGATTCATTGCAAAAATTTGAATCTTCATATTAACATATAAATCAGGATTAGAAGTTACAACTAGGAAATTCTTTTCACATTCTTTTTTTACTTTCTTTACATATGAAAACAACAATTGATCATTTGGGTTTAAAGCATGTTTGTTTAGTCTGTTTAAATAAAGCTCAGCAAAAGAAAGCGTACAAAAAGAAATTTCACTTGCTGTTTTAAAATAAGAGTTTTTAATGCTTGTTGATTTTAAAGATTTTTTCCAAATTTCTATATCTAGTTTTGTTGCACATATATTTAAACCCTGCTTAATCTTTTCAAAAAGCTTTTCTCTTGCCATATTAAAACTATTACTAAAAATAGTAAAATTTTTTTCATAAAAAGATTTTTTTATCAACTCTAGTCTTTCTACGCTTTTAGTAAAATAATCAGCTTCATTTTTTAATTCTATTAGTTTTTGTTTTTTACCTTGTATCATTTCTTCTAGTTCATGGTGTTTTTTTCCACCTTCTGCTTCTAATCTTGCTTGTTTTGATTTTATATCTGTTATTAAAGTACTCATTTGACGATCAAGTGCTAATTTTCTATTTTTTCTATTATCGATCGAAGCTAAAAGCGCTTGGTAATGACACTGATGAGATAAAAAAACCTCTTCATATAAGCGTTCCATATTGATATGCTTTTGCTTGTCTTTCATATCTTTATATGACATTTCAAGGTGCACTATGATATTTTTCATTGCAGAAAAATCAGCTTGATTGATAGTATTATCCGAAAATAATAAAGTATCTAAAGCCTTATATAAAAAACGCTTCATAGCAAAAAAATCAATAATATATGGTACCTCATCTGTGTTAATGTCTTTTACTGCATTAATTGACAAGGTTTCATTATAAAAATATCTTTGAATGGCTTGTGGGATAGTTAAATTTAATGTGATTTTATCAAGATTATCATAATCTGTTTCTCTATAAAGTTCTTGAACATAAGCATCGCGTCTTGTCAATCTTAAATCTTCTAATTCATCATCGCTATCTGTTTTCCAGAAATCTCTTTCTTTGATAAAATCACCATCTGTAAATTCTTGAAATTTAGAAGGACGTAAATCGGTAATATGCTTTCCATCGGATCTAAATTCAACAAACATACCAACCGTTGGCATACTTCTTTTATCATGCCATGCGTGTTTATTAAATTCAAAAAATGTTTTTGCTAGATTGATTACTGTTCCTCTTCCAGTAGCATCCACATAAACCATTATTTTTCCGTGCATATCCAAATCCTTGATTTAAAGAAAAATTCAATTCTTATTTTAACTTTGTTTTCATAAATTTACAATTATATTTTAAAATTTCACAAAATAAACGTCTTTAGGTATTTTATTTATGTTTTTATATCAATATTTTAAAAACCCAAAACAAACAGGTGCGTTTTGCGCAAGCTCTAAAAAATTAAGTAAACTCATAACTTCTCATGTCCAACATGCAAAAAATATCGTTGAAATAGGGCCTGGTACAGGAAGTTTTACAAAGTACATCCTCAAACAAAAAAGCCATAATGCAAGTTTTTTTGCCGTAGAAATCAATCCTCAAATGGCAAAAAAATTAAAGCAAAAGATAAAAAATATAGATATAGAAGTCAACTCAGCAGAATTTTTACCAAATATGCTAGAAAAAAGAGCGATCAATAGTGTAGATTTAATTATCTCAGGAATTCCTTGGGCTTTATTAAATTCCAAAGAACAAGATTTATTGCTAAAATCCATTCATGATGCTTTAGAGGAAAATGGTTGTTTTGCAACATTTGCTTATATACTCCCAACACCAAAAGGGAGAGCTTTTAAGAAAAAACTTTTTGCCACTTTTAGCAAGGTAGAAATTTCACCTATCATTTGGCAAAATCTTCCCCCTGCTTTTGTTTATTTTTGCACTAAATGATCATTCCCATTCAATCGTTGCTGGTGGCTTGCTAGAAATATCATACACTACGCGATTGATTCCTTCTACTTCATTAATAATACGACGTGAAATATTTTCTAATAATTCATAAGGTAAATGAGAAAAAGTTGCAGTCATACCATCGCTTGCATTAACAACACGCACGCAAACTGCATTATCATAAGTTCTATTATCACCCATTACACCAACACTTTGCACGTTTAAAAGCACACAAAAAGCTTGCCATGTCTTATCATACCAGCCACTGCTTTTTAATTCTTCAATCAAAATAACATCTGCTTTTCTTAAAAGCTCCAAACTAGGCTCATTTACCTCACCCATTATACGTATAGCAAGGCCTGGCCCTGGGAAAGGGTGACGATAAACTACATCTTTACTTAAGCCAAGCTCCATTCCCAAAGCTCTTACCTCATCTTTAAAAATTTCCTTTAATGGCTCGATGAGTTTTAAATTCATCTTTTCAGGTAAACCACCCACATTATGATGAGATTTTATAGTCTTACTAGCTCCTACAACCGAACTTTCAATAATATCAGTATACAAAGTCCCTTGTGCTAGATATTTTACATCTTTATGTTTTTTAGCTTCTTCTTCAAAAACTTCTATGAAAGTATTTCCTATGATTTTTCTCTTTTGTTCAGGATCTCTTACCCCTGCTAAACGACTTAAGAAAATCTCTCTAGCATCAATACTGATTAAATCAATACCTAAGGTGTGTCTAAACATATACTCAACTTGTTCTTTTTCACCACTTCTTAAAAGACCATTATCAACAAAAACAACTACTACTTGATCTTTTATCGCACTTGCCAACAATGCAGCCACCACGCTACTATCAACTCCGCCACTTACTGCACAAAGTACTTTATCATTTCCTACTTCTTCTTTGATTTTTTGTGCTTGAGTTTTTGCAAAAGATCCCATATTCCATACACTATCACAATTACATGCATACTTAGCAAAATTTTTCAAGATGCTTTTTCCAAATTCACTATGTTGCACTTCAGGGTGAAATTGTAAAGCAAAAAATTTACGCTTCTCATCTCCAAATACACAAAATGGACTATTTTCGCTAGTCGCTAAAACCTCAAAACCTTGTGGCAAATTCTCAACCTTATCAGAATGGCTCATCCATACCGTTTGCTTTTTAGGTAAATTTTTAAACAAATCACTATCATTTTGAATATCTATAGTTGCCTTACCATATTCTTTATGACCTGCTGGGGCAACATTTGCTCCAAAATGATGTGCCATAAGTTGCATACCATAGCATATTCCTAAAACTGGTATATTTAAATTAAAAACACCCTTATCACAAAAATAAGCATCATTTGCATATACACTAGCTGGCCCACCACTTAAAATAATACCCTTAGGCTCTTTAGCTTTGATCTCATCTAAACTTACGTTAAAAGGTAAAATTTCTGCATACACACCTTGCTCTCTTAATCTTCTAGCAATGAGTTGTGTATATTGTGAACCAAAGTCCAAAACTAAAATATCTGCTTTTTTCATCTAACTCCTTTACAAATTTAACAATTGAAATTGTACATACCAAACTATAATAGATATTATATAACCAACCAAAATCGTCCATGCGTATTTTAAATGAGCATTAAAAGTATAAATTCCCTTCATTTTGCCCATTACTCCTACTCCAGCAGCTGAACCAAAGCTGATCAAAGACCCCCCTATTCCTGCTGTAAGAGTTACCAAAAGCCATTGAGTATCATCCATGCTTGGATTTGCCTTTAATACCGCACTCATAACCGGAACATTATCTACAATAGCAGATAAAAATCCTACTCCTATATTAATACTAGTAGCTCCAAATTTTGCATAAAGATCAGAAGCATAAGCAAGCCAACCAACAAAATGCAAGGCGCCCACAGCAGATAAAATACCAAAGAAAAATAATAAAGTGTCCATCTCAATACGCGTCATATAATGAAAAATATTTAAATCTTTTTTACCTTGTTTTCTGTTGAAAAAATACATATACAAACTAAGCAATGAAAGGCCAAAAATCATACCCCACATTGCAGGTAAATCACAAATACTATGAATAAATACCGCCAAAGCTATAGTTAAAAAACCAAGCACAATAAAAACTTTACCACCTGGTTTAATCTCGACTTTTTCTAAATTATCTTTGTGAAAATTTGGCTTAATATTAGGCACATAACGTGATAACAAATAAGCAGTAAGCAACCAACCAATAAAAGAAGCAGGGAAAAGAGCAAAAAATTCAAAAAACGTGGCTTTTTTTGCTGTCCAAACCATCAAAGTAGTAATATCACCAAAAGGCGACCAAGCTCCACCAGCATTAGCTGCTACTACAATATTTATAGCACCTGGAATTAAAAATTCTTTATTATCTTTATCTATGGTTAAAAGCACAGTAGATAAAATCAAAGCAGTTGTAAGATTATCTGCAATTGGAGAGATAAAAAAAGCTAAAATACCTGTTAGCCAAAATAATTTTCTATAAGTATAACCCTTGCTTACAAGTTTGTATTTTAAAGTTTCAAAAACCGATCTTTCTATCAAGGCTTCTATAAAAGTCATAGCAGCTATTAAGAAAAACACAATTTGTGCAATTTCTAAAATAAGATGATTTACACTTTCTTCAAGTATTTGTGTGTTTAAATCATTCATTACCATATATATACCAATGATAATAAAAGAAAAAGTTCCTATAAATAAAGCAGGCTTAGTTTTATTGATATGATATTTCTCTTCTGCTGCGATAAAATAATAACCCAATATAAAAATTATTAAAATACCTATACCTAAAGCACTAAAAGCTAAATTTAGCTCATGTGTTTGACTAGCTAACAAAAAACTAACACCAAAACAAAGTAAAAAAAGTATTTTATTCATATTTCACTCTCCAAAGATTGGAATTTTTTTATTTCCTTTACACTGCCATTATTATCTTTTATCTCATAAAATGGAGCATCCTTATAGCCACATGCATTTAGAAATATTAATAAAAAAAATGTTAAAATAATTAAATGAAAATTAAAACGAGTCATTACATCATCAACGAGCTTGCTGATTTTAAACATTATAAACCTTTAAAAATATTTTTTCAATATAAAGAGTTTTTAAATTTATTTAATCACAATCACCAACAAATGATTACTAAACTCTTTATAAAAAATAATACTTTGATTATTTTAGTTAAGCACCACATTGCATATATGGAATTAAATCACGATAATACCAAAAAAATGATTAAAAGTCTCATAAAAAACTATACTTTAGCTAGGCCAATGAGTAATTTTGCAAAGGTAGAAAACATAAAAATACTCAGTGATCAAAACTTTATTTCTAAAAACAAAACTTTTAATGAACATAAAAAAGCTCACTTAGAGCTTTCTAGTGGAAATTTTAAAAATCATTTTGAAAATCCTATTTTACATAACAAATTTGAAGAACTGCGAAAGCTTATAAAAAATGCTTGAAAATGAACTCAAAACCTTACCAAATTTACCTGGTGTATATCAATACTTTGATATTCAAGGTAAGCTTTTATATGTAGGTAAAGCCAAGAATTTAAAAAACCGTGTTAGAAGTTATTTTAACTTCACTCCAAATCTTTGCCCAAATCCTAATAATAGCTTAAGAATTCAAAAAATGATTAGCCAAACACATCATCTAGAATTTATCACCACAAAAAGCGAGGCTGATGCTTTAATACTAGAAAATTCTTTTATAAAGCAACTTCATCCAAAATACAATATACTATTAAGAGATGATAAAACCTACCCTTATATTTACATAGATTTAAACGAAGATTTTCCTAGATTTGAAATTACAAGAAAAATCATCAAAAAAAACAAAATAAAATATTTTGGTCCGTTTTTTAAAGGAGCAAAAGAGCTTTTAAATGCTTTGTATTTATCGTTTGAACTAAGACAAAAAAAATCTTGCAAGGAGCTTTGCCTTTTTTATCAAATCAAGCGTTGTAAAGGTCCATGTGAGCAAAAAATTTCTAAACAAGAATATGAAAAAATTATCCAAAAGGCAACTCAAGCTCTTTTAAATCCCTTATCTTTGACAAAAAATTTAGAAAATAAAATGTTTGAATATGCAAAAAATGAAAACTATGAAGAAGCAGCTACTATAAGAGATCAAATCAAAACAATAGAAGATTTAAGTGTAAAAATCCAAATAGACCTTGCAAAATTAGAAGATTTTGATGTTTTTGCCATACGCCATGAAGCAAATATACTCTCTATGGTGCGTTTTGTTATAAATAATGGCAGGATAATCAGCTCAAACCATAAAGTACTAACTCTAAATCATCAAGATGAATTTGACCTAAATGCAATATATAAACAATACATATTAGAAAATTACACCCAAGATAGTCCAATAAATTCAACCCGAATCTATACGCATGAAGAATTTGAAGACATGAACCTTTTGCAAAATTTACTTAGTGAAAGGTTTTCTAAAAAATTTCATCTTAAAACTCCAAAACTTGGCGAAAAAAAAGCCTTATGTGAACTTGCACTAGAAAATGCAAAAATAAACATACAAAAGCACTTAAAAAGCGATAATTATTTATTTTTAAAAGAATTAAAAGATTTTTTTAACCTACAAAATTATCCTAATTATATAGAAATTTTTGATAATTCTCATATGCAAGGTGAAGCGAATGTCGGTGCTTTGGTAGCCTATAAAGATGGACAATTTGACAAAAGTTCTTATAGACACTACCATTTATTCTATAAAAATGATTACGATCAAATGCTTCAAACCCTTAGCAAAAGGGCTTTGTCATTTGATAAAAATCCCCCACCTGATTTATGGTTAATTGATGGAGGAGATGCTTTATTAAAGCTAGCCAATGATATCATAAAAAGCTCTGGGGCAAATGTAGATATTTTAGCAATTTCTAAAGAGAAAATAGATGCAAAAGCTTACAGGGCAAAAGGAAGTGCGAAAGATAAAATTTATACTCAAGAAGGTAAAATTCAACTTTCTACTGATGATAAAAAATTACAATTTTTGCAAAAATTACGTGATGAAGCACATCGCTTTGCAATTAGTTTTCATCAAAAAACAAAAAGAAAACAAGATTTGCAAAGTTCTAGATTAATACAACTTGGAATTTCTCAAGGATATATTAAAAAATTTTTAGATTATTATGGTAGTTTTGATGAGATTAGCAAAGCTAGTTTTGATGAATTAAAATCACTTTCCAATGCAAAAATAGCTAAATTAATCAAGGAAAATTTATGATATTATTTATTAGTGTTTTGACTTTAATTTTATGTTTTTTAAATTATTATTTTTTATATCCTATGGATCAAAAATTATTCTTCATTTATACTTTTATAAGTATTTTGATTTTTATTATTGCCTGTATTTATATAATCTCAAAAAATCATAAAATCAAAAAAGACAAAACCTTGATTCAAGAGATAGAAAAATATTTTTCCTTACCAAAATCAAACTCTTTAGAAGAATTAAAAGAAAATTTAAAATTATCGTTTGATTTAATGGGTAAAAAGCTGCATGAGCAAAAAAAGGAAAACCTACATCTAGAACAAAATTATCAATATCTTGCCCACGGCTTGAGCTATCTATATCTAGATAATTCTGCTTATATATTAAAACCTTTTATCAATGATTATAAACCTAACTTAGAACATAGACACTTTAAAAACATACATGCAGGTATTATCAATAATAGCAAAAATGAAAATTTTCTATTGCAGTCTATTTTGCTTAAAATGGGTATTAGTAGTGAAATTTTATACAAACATAACCAAAAAGATGATAAAAATTATTCTTTTATCATTTCAAAGGAAAAAATAGATGATGTTTTAAATTTCACTTTTGAAGAAATTCATATTGAGGAGATTGTTGATTTTTTAAATACTCATTTTACACAAGAGTGTTACATTGCAAGAGATTGTTATAATGTTTTAATTTTTAAATCTTCTTACTTTGAAAATGATCTTATTTTAAACATAACTAATCAATTTTGTCCCCATAATCAAACTATAGATAATTTAAGTGACTTTAAAAAAGCATTACAATTTAGATTTAAATTAATTTTAGTAGACTATGAGGTTATAAAATTTGATCTAATGCATATTAGTCAAATTTTACAAGAGTACAAGATAAAAAATCCACAAATTGCAATTTTGCTTTTTTCTAAAAACAGAGTTAAAGATTGTAATTTTGCAAATTTAATCTTAAATGATATCAATAAGAGTGAATGGCTAGCATTATTAAAACAATATATCAATCAAGTTTAGTTCTATGATTTATAGCTTTATGCAAAGATATAAAATCAACATTTTCTAAGCTAACACCACTTGGAATACCTTGAGCTATTTGAGAAAAACTCAAATTTAAATCTTTTAATTTTTCTTCTATGAAAAAAACAGTGGCATCAGAATTTAAGCCTTGTGTGAAAGCAAAAAATATTTCTGTGGTTTTATTATACTCAATCATGCTTCTTAATTTTATAATATTTTCTTCACTTGTATCATCAAGTACAAAATAAAGCCCATCATAACTTCCACTATCTTCTAAAACCAAGACATCTTTAGAATCTTGAACTATACAAATAATACTATGATTTCTTTCTATATTAGAACAAACTTCGCATAATTCATTTTCACTTAAAGCACCACATTGTGTGCATTTTTTTATCATTCTAATTGATTCTTCAATATGATAAGCAAGCTTAGAGCCTAATAAAGGATCTTTTATGCAAACATGATATGCAAGCCTTAAAGCAGACTTTTTCCCTATAGTAGGCAAAGCGGAAAAGGCAGATACTAGCTCGTTAAATTTTTCCAAACCTTTCAAATTATTTTAACCTTGAAAAAACAATTTTAAAAGTATGATAGCCATCTTCATAGCTGTAGGTTAAATTATAACCGTGAAGATTGCAAATATTATTAATAATATAAAGTCCTAGCCCCATTCCCTCTACTTGGGTATTTTGTTCTCTCACAAAAGGTTTTAAATAATAATCAAAAGTTTTTTTAAGCTGCATCCCTTTATTTCTAACAATTATATAATCCCCAGAGCATATAATTTCACACGCTTTATCATCTGAATACTTAATAGCGTTATCAATTAAATTTTTAAGCATCAAAGAAAAGAGCTCTAGATCAGCAATTATCATAGTATCTTCTTTATAGGATATTTTTACTTTTTGATAAAAATCATCCCTCATTAAATAATCTTCAGCTTGCTCTAAAATCAAACTCAAATGATAGGTTTGCAAATTAAGTTGACAATTTCTTGATAAGACTTTTTCGATTTTCCCAAATTCATCAATCAACAATTCAAGTCTTTCAAAAATCGCTACTAAGCGATCTTTTTGCTTTTGATTATCTAACATTTCACAAACTATTCTACCTTTGCCAATAGGTGTCTTAAGTTCATGCATAATCATTCTTAAAAAAAACTGCCTTGATTTTACAAGCTCTTGAATTTTATTGATAGCATGGTCAAATTCAAAAGATATTTCTGAAATTTCATCATTAATCTGAGAGTATTCAGATAAAGGTTCAATTTTACCTGCACTAATATTTTTAATTTTCTTTTTTAGAATTTTTAAAGGCATTAAAGATCTTAATACTGAAAAATATAAAAATATAATCAAAATCAAACTAAAAAAGAAACTTAATAAAAATAAATATTCTAAACGCGTAGAAGCATTTAATTCATAAAGATGTTTTGTATTTAACCTTTCTACATAGAAAAAAATTTGATTATGATAAATAATAGAAGAAAAACTTCCATATAAAGAATTAATCCTAAATACCTTTTCACCTTTTGCAATGATATGTTTTGCACTGCGATCATTTTCAACTAATTTAAAAGATTTAGAAAGAAGATACTCATGTATTGAAAAATCTTCTTTTCTTTCTAAATTATATATTATTTTTTCTACAATTTCTTTTTGCCTTCCTTGTTCGTTGGTTAAATAAGAATCAATCTGAACCTTTCCTAAAAGCACAAACAAGGCACAAACAAATAAAAAAGCTGTTGCAAAAAGAACGGTGATTTTAAGATTAATAGTTACTTTCATCCTATTAATTTATATCCTATTCCTCTAACTGAAAAAATATGTTTTGGCGCTTTTGAGCTATCACCAATTTTAGTTCTAAGTCTACCAATAATAACATCTAAGCTTTTAGAATCTTTATCTTTTAAGCTTTTGCAATGATACACAAGTTGTTCTCTGCTAACCGAAAAACCATGCTGTCTTATCATATAGCTTAAAATTTCATACTCAGCAGGAGTTAAAACCAAAACCTCATCATTGTAACTTATCTCATGTCTTTTTTCATCAATTTTAAATGCCGAATTGATTATTTTCTCAGGAGTTTCATTGGTTCGTTTAGAACGACGAATCAAACTCATAATTCTTGCGTGCATTTCTTTTGGATCATATGGTTTTGGCAGGTAATCATCTGCACCTATTTGAAGTCCTACAATTTTATCACTCAAATCACTTCTAGCTGAAGAAATAATAATAGGAATACTATATTTTTCTCTTATTTCACGACAAACTTCAAGACCATCAAGTCCAGGTAAAGTTAAATCAAGAATTAAACAATCATAGTTTTTTATACCAGCACTCATTCCCAAATATGGATCTTCATAATTAGTAACTTTTATATTAAACTGGGCCAAATATTCTGCCAAAAACTCTGCAAAATCTGGATCATCTTCGATCATTAAAACATTAATCATCTCTACCCCTTTAGTGAAAATATGTTACGAACTTAACATTATAACACATAATTTAACTATTCATTTATTTTTTTGCTAAAATTACAATATTAATTTTTCAAGAGAGGAAAAAAGTGGAACTTAATTATTATGAAATACTAGAAATTTCCCAAACTTCAGATAAAGAAACCATAAAAAAAGCATACAGAAAGATGGCTTTAAAATATCATCCTGATAGAAATCAAGGAGACAAAGAAGCAGAAGAGAAATTTAAGCTTGTAAATGAAGCTTATGAGGTGCTTAGCAATGATGAAAAAAGAAGTATATATGATAGATACGGAAAAGAAGGGCTTAAAGGTCAAGCCGGTGGTTTTGGTGGTTTTGGAGATGTTGATTTAGGGGATATATTCTCGAGCTTTTTTGGAGATGGATTTGGTTTTGGCAGCTCAACACGTAAAAAAGAAAAAGGAAATAAATATCCTCAAGATTTAAAAATAACGACAAAAATTAGTTTTAAAGAAGCTGTTTTTGGCTGTAAAAAAAAGATCGATTTTACCTATAAAAGTTTTTGTAAATCATGTAAAGGAAGTGGTTCAGAAAATGGAAAATTAGATACTTGTCCTCATTGCGGAGGAAAAGGGCAAGTTGGTGTTAGACAAGGCTTTATGACCTTTGTGCAAAGCTGTGATCATTGTAAAGGTAGTGGTCAGATTATAAAAGATAAATGTAAAACATGTCATGGTAATGGCTATGAAGAAATAAAAGATCATATAGAACTTGATATACCAGAAGGTATAGACAGCGGTATGAGTCTTAGAGTACAAAATAAAGCAAATGAGCTTCCAAATTCTTCTCAAAGAGGTGATTTATATATCAAAATCATCGTAGAAGATGATGATAAATTTATCAGACATGATGATGATATCTATACCATAGTACCTGTATTTTTTACCCAAGCTGCTCTTGGGAAAACTATTAAAGTATCCACTATAAGAGGAGAGGCTGATCTTAAACTTCCAGTCGGTGCAAAAGATAAACAAAAATTCGAATTAGCCAACGAAGGTGTTAAAAATATTCACAATGGAAAATTAGGCTCACATATTGTACAAATTGAAATAAAATTTCCAAAAACGCTTACTGATGAACAAAAAAATCTACTATTGCAACTTGAGAAAAGTTTTGGCTTAGCAGATGAAGAAGGCTTTATAGAACAAGAAAGCTTGTTTGATAAAATCAAATCTTGGTTTAGCCACTAAGGAAGTTTTAAAGCCATTTCCATGGCTTTAAAAATTTCTTCTGTTTTTTGACATTCTAAAAATAACTCAAGAGCAAAAACACCTTGCCATAAAAGCATTTGTGTACCATCTTTTATTTTTAAGTCATTTTCTCTTGCTAATTTTAAAAAAGGTGTATTTTTACCATATATCACATCAAAAGCATATTTGGCATGTTGAAAAATACTTTTTAAAATCTCTTCTTGGCAAGGTAATTTCTCATCATTTAAACCTGCACTAGTTGTATTGATAATCAAATCAAATTTTTTACTTAAATCAAGTTGATTATATAAAAAACATGGATAGCTAGCTAAATTTTCAAATCTAGCACTAGAACGATTTGCTACTGTAACTTCAATATATATAGATTTTAAAGCATATGCTAAAGCTTTAGCTGTACCCCCAGCACCCAAAATCAAAGCATTTTTGATAAAAGAAAAATCCTCAATTGCTTTTAAAAATCCCAAATAATCTGTATTATAAGCATAAATTTTATTATCTTTATTTAATAAAGTATTAGCAGAGCCTATATGTATAACACTTTCATCTTTAAAATCAGCTATTTTACAAGCTGCTTCTTTAAAAGGTATGGTGATATTAGCACCATCTAACTTTTGAACAATCTCTTTTAGTTTTGCTTTATCTTTTAGATGATATCTTGTATAAACTGCGTCTTCTTTGAGTGTTTGCAAGGCATTATTATGCATTCTTGGAGATTTAGAATGCATAATAGGATCACCTATAACTGCAAAAGTTTTCATTTTACTCTAAATGTAAAAGCACCTTTTGCAATTTTAGAACGTACTTTTTCTAATTCGGTCTTTAATTCACTCTCTTTATAAGGTCCAACTAAAACTTTCGTTAGCTCTTTGCCATTTACTGTTGTTTTATAAATTTTATAATCATATCCATTTTCTTTAAGTATATTTAATTCTTTTGATTTAGGATCTAAACTATTTAAAGAAAAAACTTGAATATAAGCACCTGAAGGAAGTTGTGTTTGAACATTTGGTGTTTTGATACTTTCAAATAATTCATTTGTATTGCTTTGTTCTGGAGCTTTTTGTTGCTCAACTATATTATTTTTTGGTTTTTCAGAAGGTTTTTGAATCGGTTTTTCTATAGATTTTTCTATAGGTTTAATCTCTTCTTGTTTTTCTTCCACCTTAGCTGGCTCTTCTTTTGGTTCTATTGTAGTAATTTGATCTAAAACACTATTACTTGGAACTTCTTGCTTTTCTTCTATGGTAGTATTTGTATCATTCAAAGAACTCTCTTCTTTTAATTTTCTAGCTAAAGCTTCAAACTCATCCTCTTCTTTAGCACTATCTGTAATAGGTAAAGAATTAAAATTATTTTCATAACCAGCTTGCTCTTGTGGTTCTGATGGCATTTGTAATGTTTTTTCTTCACCTGGGTCATTAATTAGCTTCATTACTATCATAACAACTAAAAATACAATGATTAAAATAATCGATCTAAGTAAAATTTTTTTAAGTTTTTCACTTTTATTGCTTTTTTGCAAAATTATATCGTCAAATTCGTTTTTATTGTTTTCTTCCATTTTTCATCCTTTCAAAATTACATATGTTTAGACCAAGAAGCACCGCGCTCTTTTTGATAAACTTCATAAGGCAAGGTTAATATATTAAATTCTCTAGGTATATCCATACTAGGAAAAACCTTCCACTCTACTGGCATCTTTTGAGAAAAAAGTAAAGATAGTTTTGAGCCCAAAGAACAAGCCTCGTTAAAAGTTGTATGTCCTTTATGGATATACAAATGTAAATGATTATTAGTTCTTGTTCTATAAGCAGTAAAATTAATAAAACCTTCTTCTCTTAAAACAAGCTGCGCTCTATGCCAAAAACGCTCCGCGTTAAAACCGTTATAATCAAATACAATATTTTCAACCTTATCAAAACTATTGATCAAAGAATGCGCCACAATTATCTTTTTTTCCATATGCTCTTGTATAACACTAGCGGTTAATGGGGTATTAACTTTTTCAAATTTATCAAAGAAAATTCTACCCTTGTATTCGTATTTATTTACTATAGTATCACGCTTTATATAATAATGACTTGTAACCATTTTAATTAAAGCTAAATCCATTGTTGTAATCAAAATAAAGCCCTTTCATAAATAATAAAATTACTTGCTAAATCCTTCAGTTTAACCTTAATTTCCTCTTGTAATTTTGTATTTTGTATATCATCTAAAATATCAGCTATATAATTTGCAACAATAGAAATTTGCTCTTCTTTAAAACCTCTTGCTGTTAAAGCTGCTGTTCCAAGTCTTAAACCACTCGTTACAAAAGGACTTCTAGTTTCACCTGGAACAGTATTTTTATTAGCTGTAATACCTGCTCTTTCTAGCGCTAAATCTGCATCTTTACCACTAAATTCTTTATTTAAAAAGCTTAATAAAATCAAATGATTATCAGTACCACCGCTGACTAAATCATATTTTCTATCTATTAAAACTTGTGCCAAAGTAGCAGTATTTTTGATGATTTGCTTAGCATAAATTTTCCACTCATCACTTAAATTATATTTAAATCCAACAGCCTTAGCAGCAATTACATGCATTAATGGACCACCTTGAATGCCTGGAAAAATTGCAGAATTTATTTTTTTAGCAATTTCTTCATCATTACACATGATAATCCCGCCCCTTGGACCCCTTAAAGTTTTATGTGTAGTAGAACTTACAACATGAGCATAAGGAAATGGACTAGGATGCTCACCCGCTACAACCAAACCTGCAATATGTGCAATATCAGCAAACAAGTACGCGCCAACCTCATCTGCTATTTCTCTAAATTTGGCAAAATCAATCACTCTAGGATAAGCACTAGCACCACAAACAATAAGTTTTGGTTTAATCTCTTTTGCTATCTCTCTAACTTTATCATAATTAATTCTTCCATCAAGCTCAACTCCATAAAAAAAGCTTTCATAAACCTTTCCAGAAGAACTTACTTTAGAACCATGAGTTAGGTGTCCTCCATGGCTTAAATCCATACCCAAAATTCTATCACCTGGATTTAACAATGCCATATATACACCTTGATTTGCTTGTGAGCCTGAATTAGGTTGCACATTGGCAAAATTACAATTAAAAAGTTTTTTACATCTTTCTATAGCAATCGTTTCAATCTCATCAACAAATTCACATCCACCATAATATCTTTTACCAGGATAGCCTTCTGCATATTTATTTGTTAAAATACTTCCCATTACCTCCATAACTTCTGGTATGGTAAAATTTTCACTTGCTATCATTTCAAGACCATCGCATTGTCTTGCTAACTCTTTTTGGGTTAAATCAAAAATTTCTTTATCAAATTTTTCCAACATTTACTCTCCTTTTATCTCATTTTTAAGTGGTCTCATGGCTGGGAAAAGCACTACATCACGAATTGATTTTTTATTAATTAAAAGCATAACCAATCTATCTATTCCTATACCTTGTCCTGCAGTTGGCGCCATAGCATAACCTAATGCATTAACAAAATCCTCATCCATTTCGCATGCTTCTTCATCACCTGCATTTTTTGCTTCAATTTGCTTTAAAAATCTCTCATATTGATCTAGAGGATCATTAAGCTCATTAAATCCATTAGCAATTTCTCTACCTGCGATAAACAACTCAAATCTTTCAGCAATATCTGCATCTTTATCACTTCTTCTAGATAAAGGACTTATAGAAATAGGAAAATCTATCACAAAAGTAGGATCAATCAATTTATCTTCAACATAATTATCAAAAAGTTCAGCTTGTAAATGACCTAATTCCAATTTTTCATTGGCTTCGAATCCATCTTTTTTTAGTTTTTCTAAGATTAATTCTTTATTGTTAATAAGCTCATCATCCAAACCGCCATATTTTTTTAATGCGTCTTTATAAGTAATTCTTTCAAATGGCTTAGAAAAATCAATTATTTTTTCATCAAATTCAAGTTTTTTATCTAATTTTAATTTATCTAAAAGCATAGCAAAAAGCTCTTCTGTTAAATCCATTAAATCATGATAATTATGATAAGCCCAATAAAACTCGATTGTAGTAAATTCAGGATTATGCGTTAAATCCATCCCTTCATTTCTAAAACATCTATTAATCTCATAAACCGCCTCAAAACCACCTACAATCAAACGTTTTAGATATAACTCTGGAGCAATTCTTAAAAATCTTTCCACACCCAAAGCATTGTGATAAGTTACAAAAGGCTTTGCATTTGCTCCCCCTGCAATAGGATGCATCATTGGTGTTTCAACTTCCAAAAATCCTTTGTTATCAAAAAAAGATCTAATATAAGAAACTATTTTAGAACGCAAAATAAAATCTTTTCTCACCTCACTATTCATAATCATATCAAGATATCTTTTTCTATATCTTTGCTCAATATCTGTCAGCCCATGATATTTTTCCGGTAAAGGCACTATAGCTTTTGTAGCTATTTGAATTTGTTCTACATGAAGACTGAATTCTCCTGTTTTTGTCATAAAAGGAAAACCTTTAACCAAAACAATATCCCCTACTTCAAGATATTTTTTTAAAATGGCAAAGTATTCTTCCCCTAAAATGTTTTGATTAAAGTAAATTTGTAAATTATCTTGCTCATCTTCTATATTAGCAAATACTGATTTACCAGCTATCCTAAGAAGCTTTAATCTTCCTGCTAATACTCCATGAGCATTTTCATCACGCTGATTTTCTATATCTTTAATATAGATGAATTTAGCCTTATATTCACTTATACCCATTTCTTTTTTTAAAAAGTGTGGATAAGGGTTGATTCCTAGTTCTTTTAACTCTTGCGCTTTTTGAATTTTTTGTTGCTCTAAAATATTATCAAACATTAAATATACCTTTATTTTTTACTACATTGTGGACATAGGCCATAAAGTTGCATTAAATGTCCTGTTAATTTAAAATTATATTCTTTTGCGATTAACATTTGTTGCTGTTCGATAATAGGATTTTCAAATTCTACAATCTCACCACAACTTTTACAAATCAAATGATCATGGTGAGGTTTATTTGCAAGTTCAAATTTCTTCCCTGAAGCACCAAAAGATATAGAAGTAGCCATACCAGATTCTTCTAATAAATTTAAAGTTCTATAAACTGTTGCAATGCCTACATTTAATTCGGGATTTTTTTGCTTTATTTCTACGTATAGACTTTCTGGAGTATAATGCATATCGCTATTATATAAAGTTTTTAAAAGCACTTCTCTTTGTTTAGTATATTTTAGACCATTATCTTTAAGTGTTTTTTTAAAACGCTCAAGCAAAACATCATATTCTATATTTTCAATTTGCATTATTTACCTCCGAATTTAGACTTAAATTAGAATCTATAATTTGTTCTTGTATTTTATCTAAACCATTTTGAGTAAAATCAGTATTCATTATAAAATCACCTGTTTGTCTAAGTAGATCTAATGTATAGCTATTTTTAGCATATTTTTCTAAGCTTGCATTTAAAAATTCTATATTATTAATACAAGCCACTAAAATTGCAAAAATCAAAAATATTTTAGCACTACCAAATAAAAATCCACCTATACGATCTATAAAACCAAGACCACTCATACTAAAAATCTTTGATAATATATTTCCCAAAGCCATACAAGCTACCCAAATTACAATTAACAAAACCAAAAATCCCGCAAAAATCGCAAGATTTTCGTTTTCAATTGCATAAAAATTATTATTAATAATTTCTGCTACTTCTTTAGCATATCTTGAAGCAAGTAAAACCCCGCCAACTATGCCTAATAAACCAAAAATTTCCTTAAATAAGCCACTTACCAAACCTTTTAAACCTAAAATCGCAGTTAAACCTAAAACAAATACATCAAACCAAGAAAAATTTTCCATCTATATTAAACTCCAAATATTTTATTCAATTATCTTAGGGACTATAAAAAATCCATCCTGAGAATTTGGAGCATGTTTGCTAAGCATATCTATCACATCAGATTTTCTACTTTCATCTAGTCTAAATGGAGTTGCAGCATTTGTAGTGCTAGTCATAGCTTCAACATCATCAAGTTTTAGCTCATCTAATTTTTCTACAAAATTAACAATCTGACTTAATTGTTCTTCCAATTCTTGTCTTTTATCATCGGCAATTTTTAAAGCACTTAGCTTTTCAAGTTTGGTTAATAATTTATCATCAATTTGCATAATTTACCTTAATCTTAATTTTTAACTCAAGAAAACTCTTTTTAGGTTAAAAATTATAACATAAAATCATTTATTTTTTCATTTTTATATGTTACAATTATAGACTTAAAACAATAAATAATGTTTATTCTTGCTAAAAAAGGGAAAATATGGCTTTAAAAGAAAACCTAAAAGCGGTTCAAGCGGAATTAAGCTCTCAAGAGCAAATGATGGAAAATTTTATCAAATCTGAGCGCTTTATAAAAAAATACAAATACTATTTCATTGTAATCATTGTGCTTTTAATCGCATATCTTAGCGGAAGTTATTTTTACAATCTAAAACAAGAAAGTAATATTCAAGAAAGTAATATAATTTTTAACAACTTATTGAAAAATCCTTCAGACCAAAAATTACTTGAAGAATTAAAACAAAAAAATGCAAATCTATACACCATATTCATGATGAATCAAAACAATCAAGATCTTAATCAAACTTTAAGTCTTAACATAGATCCTTTGTTAAAACAAATAGTGCTTGCTCAAAACAATCAAAAATCAGACTTTTTGAAAGATTATAATACCTTATTGGTAGGTTTTGATTTTCTAAAACAAAACGATTTTAAAAATGCAGATATAGAATTTAATAAAATACCTATAAATTCTCCCTTATGGCAGATTATTACAAGCTTAAAACATTATCAAGGAATAAAATGAAACACTTTTATTTATTTATCATTACTTTAATATTTTTTAGTGCTTGTGGCACAAAAAGGGAGTATTACCAACCAACGCAAGCAGAACAGCTTCCTTATAGCTCTCAAAGTATTAATGGTAAAATTATAAATTTCAATAACAATATAGCACAATTAAGCAATAATTCCTTTATAGATACTATGGGAAATATTATTAATTTTAAACTAGATAAAAATTATCATATTATAAATATGCAACAAGAAGAGGTTCTTATTGGCGATGATAATGGAAATTTTAAGATTTTAAATTTACAAGGTGATGAATTATTTTCTCATAAATTTAATGAAAGTGTAGTGAGTGCAAGTATAGATGGAGATGATATAGCTTTAATTTTAGCTAGCAATACCTTAGTATATGCAAATAAAAATCTTGGTATTAAAATGCTTCAAAATATTGGCACAGCCTATGCTCAAGATAGTCGTTATGCTAATCCTTATTTTTTAAATACCATTATTATATATCCTATGCTTAATGGAAAATTAGCCATACTTAATAAAAGCACACTAAAAGTGAGTAAAGAAATTTTAGTAAGTAGTGAGGAATTTTTTAACAATATCATCTATCTTCATGTTAAAAATGATACTATGGTTGCTGCAACTGCACAAAAAATCATCGTTGTTACTCCAAATAGAACCTTATATTTAAACGAAAATATTAAAGCAGTAAACACTAATGATAATGAAATTTTTGTACTAACAAAAGATGGAAGAGTTATTAAAAATGATTATAATCTTAGAAAAATCGATGAAGTAAAATTTCAGTTTGCTCTGTTTTCTAAAAGCACCTTATACAATAACTCTTTGTATATTTTTGAAAAAACAGGTTATTTGATCAAGCTAAATACAAATTTGAAAGATTATACAGTATATAAACTAAGTGAAGCCGTTGATAAAAAAAGTTTTATGGCTAATGGTAAATTTTTCTTTCAAAATAAATTTTTACAATTAAACTAAAATGAATCAAGAGCTTAGTGATATTCTTATAAAATATGGGATTGTTTTAAAAAATACTAAATCCTTAGATATCCATGCTTTTAGTAAAAAGAAAAAATTAATTTGTATTTATGGAGAGAATACAAACAAACAGTGTTGTTTGATTTTATTTTCTTTTGCAAAAAGTAAAATTTTAACAAAAGAATGTCTAGAATTTGAAAGTATTTTTCAAAATATAAACCAAACTCTAAACTTAAATTTTCAAAATTATTTTATATTTCACCAAGCTTTAATTTGTTCTAAAGCAAAAGAATATCTAGCTACCAAAGGGATTAAAAATTATGCTTTTATGTGATATTGGTAACACAACCGCTAGTTTTCTAAATGAGCAAAAATTTTATTCTATGAGTATTGAGCAGTTTTTACAATACGAACCTACACAAAAAGTATTTTATATCAATGTAAATCCAAATTTAGAGCAAAGATTAGAACAAAATCCTTTATTTATCAATCTTGCCTCATATTTTAATTTTGATACTATTTATGAGAATTTAGGGGTTGATAGAATAGCAGCATGTTACACTATAGAAGATGGTGTTGTAGTTGATGCGGGTTCTGCAATAACCGTAGATATTATTTCTAATTCTATTCATCTTGGGGGATTTATACTCCCAGGTATTGAAAGCTATAAAAAGTCTTTTTCCAATATTTCATCACGTTTAAGATACGAGCTAAACACACAGATTAATTTTGATGCTTTCCCTCAAAGAACCGTTGATGCTTTAAGTTATGGAGTTTTTAAAAGCATATATTTACTTATAAAAGATAGTGCATATGATAAAAAATTATATTTTACAGGCGGAGATGGGCAATTTCTTGCAAATTTTTTCGACTATGCAATTTATGATAAATTTTTAATTTTTAGAGGTATGAAAAAAGCTGTTTGTGAAAATTTTATACTTTAAAATTTATTTCTATACCCAAGCACTTGAAATTATAAAATTTATTTACTCAAAACAACTATATTTTGATATTATTAGCAAAATCAAACACACAAAAGGAATTGATAACAATGGATCAAAAACATTTTGATACCGTGGTAATTGGCGGTGGGATTTCTGGTGCTGCAGTATTTTACGAGCTGGCTAGATACACAAATATTCAAAATATTGCTTTGTTAGAAAAATACAATAGCGCTGCAACTTTAAATAGCCATAGCACAAGCAATTCACAAACTATCCACTGTGGTGATATAGAGACAAATTACACTTTAGAAAAAGCAAAAAAAGTTAAGACAACAGCAGATATGATTGTAAAATATGGTCTTTTGCAAAATGCACAAAATAAGTTTATGCACTCACACCAAAAACTCGCACTTGCAGTTGGAGACAAAGAATGCGAGTATATGAAAAATAGATATGAAGAATTTAAAGAATTATATCCTTATATTAAATTTTATACTAAAGATGAAATTAAGCAAATAGAACCTAATGTTGTATTAGGCGAAGATGGCATAAATGATAGAACCGATGAAGTAGTAGCTATGGGTGTAGAAGCAGGAACGGTTTATACTACAGTAGATTTTGGCTTGATGAGTCAAAATCTTATAGAGCAAGCTTGCAAACAAGGAAAAAATACTCATGTTGCCTATAATCAAGAAGTTGTGTTTATAGAAAAAAAAGATGATATTTTTTATATTAAAACAAAAGATTTTAAAGAATATAGTGCGAAATCTATTATAGTAAATGCAGGAGCGCATTCTTTATTTTTGGCACATAAAATGGGCATAGGATTAGATAAATCTTGCTTTCCGGTTGCAGGAAGTTTTTATATGTCTAAAAGAAAAATTTTAAATGGTAAAGTTTACATGGTGCAAAATCCAAAACTACCATTTGCTGCGCTACATGGTGATCCTGATTTATTAGCTAATATGAATACACGCTTTGGCCCTACTGCTTTAGTTATTCCTATGTTAGAAAGATATCATGGTTTTAAATCGCTACCTGAATTTTTCAAAACATTAAATTTAGATATGAATGTAGTTAAAATTTGTTTTAATCTTTTTAAAGATTCTACTATTAGAAATTATATTCTTTATAATTATTTGTTTGAAATTCCTTATATTAACAAAAGACTTTTTGTAAAAGATGCCAAAAAAATAGTTCCTAGTTTGAAAACAGATGATATATACTATGCTAAAAATTTTGGCGGAGTACGCCCTCAAGTGCTTGATAAAAAGGCAGGAGAATTAATGCTTGGAGAGGCAAGTATTACTGAAATTCCAGGTATAATTTTCAACATGACCCCAAGTCCAGGTGCTACAAGCTGTCTTGGTAATGGTTATAGAGATGCAAAACTTATTTGTCAATACTTGGGTGCTAATTTTAATGAGGATTTATTTACTAGTGAACTACTATAAAAAGGATAAAAAATGCTAAAAAAAACAAAAATAGTTGCAACGATTGGACCAGCAAGTGAAAACGAAGCTACGATAAGACAAATGATTATTAATGGGGTAAATGTTTTTCGTTTAAATTTTTCACATGGAACCCATGAGTATCATAGTCAAAATCTAACTACTATTAGAAAAGTAGCAACTGAACTTAATGCAAGAATTGGAATTTTACAAGATATTAGTGGACCAAAAATTAGAACCTTAAAAATTCCAGAAGCTTTTGAATTAAAAAATGGAGATAGACTAGACTTTTACAAGGATACTTTTGAAGGAGAAAAACTTTCTAATGAACATTATAAAGTCTGTATTAATCATCCTGAAATTCTTTCAATGCTAAAGGTAGGAGAATACATCTATCTTTGTGATGGCTCCATCAAAACTAAAGTAGTGCAAGTTGAAAAAGATTTTATCCAAACCCAAGTAGAAAATAGCGGGGTGCTTAGTTCAAACAAGGGAATTAATTTTCCTAATACAAAAATTAATATCGATGTTATCACCCAAAAAGATAAAGATGATCTTGCATGGGGTATTAAAAATGATGTTGACTTTTTAGCCATCTCTTTTGTACAAAATGCTCATGATATTGATGAAGTTAAGAAAATACTTGATGAAAATAATGCCAAAATTGCTATTTTTGCAAAAATAGAAAAATTTGATGCTGTTGAAAATATCGATGAAATCATAAATTGCAGTGATGGTATAATGGTAGCAAGAGGGGATTTGGGTATTGAAGTGCCTTATTATAGAGTGCCAAATATACAAAAACTCATCATTAAAAAAGCCAATGAAGCTAATAAACCTGTCATCACTGCTACTCAAATGCTTTTTTCACTTGCAAAATCCAAAACTGCCACAAGAGCTGAAATTTCAGATGTTGCTAATGCTGTGCTTGATGGTACTGATGCGGTTATGCTTAGCGAAGAAAGTGCGGTAGGGATTGATCCGGCAAATGCAGTTGATATTATGACTCAAACCATTATAGAAACAGAAAAAAACTATCCTTATGAAAAATTTGAAACCTTTAAATGTTTCAATGAAACCGATATTATTGCTAAATCAAGCACACAACTAGCAACCGATTTAAATGCAAATGCAATTTTTACCATCACAAGTAGTGGTGCTTCTGCGGTTAAAACAGCAAGATATCGTCCAAAAATGGATATCATAGCTATTACTCATTCTAAAAAAGCTTTAAATTTTTTAAGTATAGTTTGGGGAGTTCAACCTGCTATATTAATAGAAAAACATGAAAATTTAACAGAGCTTTTAAGCAATTCTGTAAAACTTGGAGTCGAAAAAGGCCTTATGAAAAAAGATGGAGTTTATACTCTTACTGCAGGTTTTCCAATAGGTGTTGCAGGAAGTACAAATTTAATTAGAATTTTACAAAAAGATCAAATTGAATATTATTTAAGTTTGGAAAAATAACCCAAACTTAATATTCTTCTTCTATCAAATCACATAAACAATGTATAATTAAAATATGCATTTCTTGAATTCTAGCTGTATCATCGCTTGGAATAACTATATTATGCTCACATAATTTATTCATCACTCCACCACCCTTTCCACTGAGTCCTATACACTTAGCACCAATTTCTCTAGCTTTTTCAAAAGCTTTAATCACATTTGGACTTTTTCCACTAGTAGAAATTCCAATCAACACATCATTATCACTAGCTAAAGCTTCAACTTGTCTTGAAAAAACAAATTCAAAACCATAATCATTTCCTATAGCACTTAAAGCAGAAGTATCAGTGCTTAGAGCAATAGCAGCTAAAGCCTTTCTTTCTTTTTTATATCTTCCGCTAAGTTCAGCTGCAAAATGCTGGCTATCTGCAGCGCTTCCACCATTTCCACAAATT